>PBNY01000064.1 GCA_002723385.1 Oceanospirillaceae bacterium
AGTGAAACGGGATTTACGCATGGGACAATCTCCTTGGTGCGTTGATTATCCCGGAAAATCTCCAGTTATGAATGGCTCAGTTTTTGGGGAGGGTTACATCTTCAAGTGTCCTTTCTCTTGTACGCCTAGGAAAATCAACATAATCTACAGTCACTCCCCAGCCAGAATAATATGGTACTCCAAAGCAATGGACTTCACATCCAGATATTGCTGCCTCAAAACCCATACCACTGGTAACAACATAAACCTTGGAACATTTCTCAAACAGCACATGAGGGTTTATATTAAAATCCACAATTATTACTCGATCGATTTCTTTAATAAATTCAAACCCATCCAGATAGCTATTCTTTCCACTAATCAATGCATCTGGATGCAGTTTGACAACAATGTCAGATTCAGGATTATCCTGAATTGCTCGGACTAACATTTTCTCAAACGACTTTAAATCAGCCATCCCTCGTTCAACAGACATGTCTCCAAATCGTTGATCAACAACAAGTACCTTATTATCATTAGAACCAAGATTCAAAGAATCAACATATGGAGCATGATTGTATTTAGTTATTTTAAACTCTCTAAGCATCGAAATACATCTCTTAGCTCTTTCAATACAATCATGGGACAGTAAATGATCTGATTGCATACGTTGCTCCAACCGAGAACAATTAATGGCATCATAATAAGCAGTCACATCATCAACAGTTATACTTAAGGCTGGACTTCCCTGCAAACCAGTTTCAATTGACCTAATAAACCCATCTTCTATAATAATTTGTTTTCGGCCTAAACTTCTAACAAATCGATCCTGTTTTATTTTAGACTGTGTCTCCGCAATGCCCCATTTCACGAACAAATCTTTAGATTGTGCAGATACAATATCATGTGCGACGGAAAAATCTTGCAAATCAAGCATTTCTGGAACATATTTAGTTTTCTTTGTTATTTCCGCATGAATACCTACATTAATCAAAAAAGGTTTGATTTCTTCCATAAACCCGTTATTTAGACATTCTCCCCTCCTCTGCGACTTCCAGTAATCCGATAATTCCGCCAATTCACTATTGATATTTTCAGTAGCACTTTTAACTCCAGGGTTTGATAAAATTTTATCAACCCATTTCATACCAGTCTCACTAGCAATAGCTTTTCCCAGAAGAGTATTGGCATCCAGTGAGTGAAAGAGTTCTTCCTTTGATTCTGGCAGAGGTATCCCTAGTTTTTTCCACATACTCTCAAATTTCATATATTGTACTCCAATAGCAGGCTTATCTGCCAAGGAGGCTTCTAACAACATAGTAGAGTTTATGGATACAACAATATTTGAATGAAATATAGTATCTTCGGGAGACACCAGATATAAAGGAGGTTCATCGATATACAGATAGTCAAAACTTTCAAACTTTTTCCTCAGTTCCATATTTAAAACACCAGAATCTGCAGGAGGGCATCGTAGTAAAAGCTGATAGTTTCTAGATTCACAGTAATCTATCAAATCCCAAATAATTTTCCTTTGTGTTTCTCTCGCTATATTCTGGTCAAATTGACTATCTAATGGTTGAGCAACAAATACTATCAACGGAATTTCAAGATCGAAACAAAAAACACCAAAGAAAACATCTTTGTCCACCAGAGGCATCCCATTCTTATAAAAGTCTAGCTTTGGACTACCCGTGATTTTTATTCTATTTTCAGGATAGCCCCTTTCAGAAAATATATTATATTGATCTTCTCCCCACACCAATAAAAAATCACAAATTGGGATAGATGCACCTCCCACAACATCTCTATAAAACCTGCACCTATCTGCATAAACTCCTTCATGAGGAATTAAGACAGTAAGTATGTTCATTTTTTTACAAACATGAACTACCTCTCTCATAGGTGGAGTCCAATCCAAACTTAATACTATGCCACAAGAGGATTTAGCTACAGGGGCTAAAATTCTAAAAATCAACTTCCTATATATCTTTGGATTTGACCTTACAAATTTAATTATTTCAGATCGCTGACCACTTTTATTAATTTTTTTGAATATTGAAACAGGAACAATATCTTTTGATATCATAGAAAAAAGCTTATCCCCATGAGATGGAATCCAAGGAAAATAAAGAAATTTCCCTACAGATTCAGATCCTATTTCATACTCTAGATCAAATAGGTTATCTATTTCCTCTATCAAATTTGGCTTTGGCTTTGGCTTTGGCTTTGGCTTTGGCTCACTACCCAGTGAAGTTAAAACACTCCTACCCGATTTTTTTTTATCAACAGCATCTTTAAAAAACAGTTTTGGAGTTTTAAATAGCTTCTTTAACTTACTCATTTATGTACAACCTCCTTTCATCAATTTCGTCCCAATACTCAAGAGCACATCCAATGCCATTAACTTAATGAAAAATAAATTTGTAGGGTGGTCGCTTGCGGTTGATTGAATGCGGTCAAATCGCGGGCAAGCCCGGCTCCTACAGGCTAAGTTAATGACATTGAGAGCACATCTATTTAATCGCCATCCGATAGACTCTCACCAGTTTACCGACACATCCGCTCAGCAGGTTCGTACATGCAACCCAGTTTTTTTGATTTCGACAACCTGAATGACTGTTTGGATCAACACAACGATCCTCTCTCTAAAATCGACGGACTCGTTGACTGGGCAGCTTTCCGGCCTGTCCTCGGTAAGATTCATATGTCGCCCACATCGAATGAAGGTCGGCCTCGAACAGACACATTGCTCATGTTAAAAATGATTTTCCTGCGACACTACTACACCTTGTCACTCCAGTAGATCGAGTATCAAGTACTGGAACGATTGTCCTTCCGTCGATTCGTGTGCTTATCGCTCGAAGACCCAGTGCCTGATGCCAACACCGTCTGGAAATATGAAGAGCTACTGGTCCAAAAAAATCTGACAGATGAACTGTTTTACCAGCTTCTTTCACAAATGGAAACCCAGGGCTATCAGCCTCAGAGTCGCCAAATCGTCGATACCATTGTGATTGAGGCCTCCATAAGAAAGACCGAAGAACAGCAACAACGTCAGCCAGCCGTGATGTGGCCTGGACCAAGAAAAATGCCTTTGCGAATGCGCATGATGGGCATCAGCTCGAAGAGTTGATTGATGGAGATAATAGCTGTGCTGATGCTGCTTATAGAAGTGAGGAAAATGAAACGATGTTGGAAGAACGCGGTTATCGTTCCCACATCCATCGCAAGAAACCACGCGGTAAAGACATGACCGAGCGTAGCAAACAGGCCAATCGCAAGAAATCGCAGGTTCGAGCGCGTGTCGAACATGTTTACGCTGATATGAAACGGGAAGGTAAAAAGTACTTGATGCGTTGCATTGGCCAGGCGAGAGCCAGCCTTAGAATCAGCTTGATGAACATGGTGTACAACGCTCGCCGTTGGAGTTTTTTAGCTCAAGCAGGATAAGTGCGTCAGGATGACGCATTTAGGGCCATTTATGGCCCTAAAAACAAGAAAATGAGTTGATACTGGTGCGCTTGAAGCGGTGTTGAGGCACTCAGAAGAGTAGCGATGCGAGTTTGGTATTTGCCGGCGCTGTCAAACGACTAAATAGATGCTCCCTGAAGAGGAACTCAAATTTGAGGATTATACAAAAAGAGAAGACGTCGAAGGTTGGGTTTTGATGATTTCAGGCAGTATCGGATTCTAAGCTATTCAAAACCCTTTGAGTGCCCCATCCCTGGGGCCTCTATTCCTGCTCCCTGCTTGGACACACCCCTCAGGCACTAACCCACCACGCTCGCCAGTCCAACCGGGCCGCCGTCGAATTCCTGCACAGCGTCGATCAATGCCGTCCACAGATAGTCGGTGGAGGCGTTGTCGCAGAGGATGGAGTACGCCGTCAAGCCGTTGATTTCCTGATGCACGATAATGCCATTGATGCGCGCCAGTGAGGTCTGGGCAATGCTGCCAAGCGGGAAGGCTTCCTCTCGCAGGTCAACGCCGCACAGTTTCGCCATCACGTCGCTGACGTGTTCGCCGGTCAGCATCAGCCAGCCGTGGGAGTCCATGCAGAACAACGGGTAACAGGCGTCCGGTGTGGCATCCAGACAGCCGCTGTCGCAGGCATCGAGTCCGGGCAGTTTGGCCAGTGTTTCACCGCGATTGGTGAGGCTGCCGAGCAACCAGTATTCGGTGTTGCTCAGGCGCAGTACCCAATCGCCATCAGCTCCGGCAGCAGCCAGGTTAGGACGTGCTGGTATCGGTAGCCCGGCGTTGCCGAGCAGTTCCGGTGTGCCAGCGCCGCGATAGCCAGCTCGTAACAAGCCGGACAAATCCAGCACGCCCGCTTTTTTTGCCCGTTCAACATCTTGCGGATCGAAGCGTTCCGGCAGTTGCTGGCCACCGGCTGCCAGCATCGGCTGGGCGACGGCGGTGCGGCGGTAGCAAGCGCTGCGTGACAGCGCTGCTTCGGCCCAGAACTGGCCATTGTCTGGCTGTAGTGATTCAGTTGACTGAGTCATATTACATCTCCTGTCGAGCTTGTTCCGGGTCGTAGAAAGGCAGTTCAACCACGGTGGCGTTCACTAACTGGCCGCCTTCTACCCGAATCGGGAATTGCGCGCCGGGTTCGGACTGCTGGATGCCGACATACGCCATGCCAATGATGGTGCCCACCGCCGGTGAGTATTCACACGAGGTGATATGACCGGTAATCGCACTGGTGGCGGAACTGTCGCTGAGCACGATGTGCCCTTCTTCCGGCTTCTTGCCCTGCTTCACCAGCTCGGCGGGTAAGGTAAAGCCCACCAGCTTGCGGGTTTGCGGACGCTTCATCACGATGTCCACCGCGCGCTTGCCGTTGAAGTAAGGCTTGTTCTTGCTGATCGCCCACTCCAGTCCCAGCTCGCCGGGATGGCTCATGCCGTCGGTGTCCTGACTGACGATGATGTGGCCTTTTTCCAGACGTAACAGACGCTGGGTTTCAACCCCGAACGGCTTGATATCGAACGCAGCACCGGCGCTCATCAAGGCGTCCCACAGGGCTTCGCCGTAACGACTTGGTACGTGGATTTCATAGCCCAGCTCACCCACAAAACCGACTCGCATCAGGCGCGCCGGGATGTCGGTGGTGTCCGAGAAACTGCCCGGCACCTTGATCTTGCCTTCTCGGCAGGCCAGATACGGGAAGCCCTCGGCACTGAGATCCAGATCGGTCAGGGTTTCCAGCACCTTGCGGCTGTCCGGCCCGGCCAGGTTCACCGCTGCAAACGCCGCTGTGACGTTGGTGATGTCGACGTTCAGGCGCCAGCGAGTGTTCCAGAAAGTCATCAGTTGATAGACCGAGCTCACGCCCGTGGTGGTCGCAGTGACGTAGAAGTGATCGTCGCGGAAACGACAGGCCACGCCGTCATCAATCACCACGCCCTGATCGCTGGTCAGCACCGCATAGCGGGTCTTGCCAACCGGCTGTTTCAGGAAACCAAAGGTGTAGATGCGGTTCATGAACTCGGCGGCATCCGGGCCACGCAGTTCGATGCCCCCCAGAGTGCTGACGTCAATCACACCCACACGGCTGCGAACATGACGCGCTTCGGCTTCGATGCAGTCATCACGGTTCTGACGCGTTGGCTGACTGTTCTGGTCAATGCTCAGACCAATATTGGCCGGGTAATAAGCCGGACGCTGCCAGGTACCCGCCGGAATCATCTTGGCGCCCAGCGCCTTATGACGGTGGTGCATGGCGGTTTCGCGGTACGGATCGAACATGCGTCCAGCGAGGTACGACAATTTCTCGGCGACCAACGGCGGACGTGCTGTCGTCACACCGGTTTCGGTCACAGTGCGATCCGTCGCCTTGGACACCAGACGCGCAGTTGGCAGTGCGGAATGACGGCCCTGAGACGGCCCCATGCCAACGGTGGAGAAACGCTTCACCAGCTGCACATCGCGGTAACCCAGACGGGTCGCGTTGACGATGTCCTTACTTTGCAGGTCTTCGTCGAAATCTACAAAGTCCTTGCCTTTCGGATGCGGGAAGATTGGCCAGCTGTAGTTCATTCGGCGAGTGCAAGCCACTTCCGGCAAAGGCTGATCAGAGCCCATGCCCAGTGCCGACAAGGCCTGAAACGCGGCGCGCTGGCCGTCTGCCATCACGGCATCCAGGGTATGAATGCTGTTGACCGATCCGGCGATGTGCAGAATCTCAGGCAGGTTGCGAAGGCTGAATTCAGCCTTGTTGTCGTCGTAGCTGAGCTGACCACCGGCCTGGCATAACAGTTGATAGGCAGGCATATAACCCGCTGACATGCACACCAGATCACAGCGAATCATCTTGCTGCTGTCGGCCACCTTGCCTGGCTCACGAATACGGCGCACATCAACAGCCGTAACCCGGTCGCCGTCACCACCACCGACGGCTTCATAGACCGTGCTTTCAAACAGCACCGGAATACCCAGCTCCTCGACGTCGAACAGCAGTTTCTGGGAATCAGCAGCGGCACGCATATCCACCACCGCCTGAACCAATACGCCCTGACGATGCAACTGAAGTGCCGTTAGATAACCATCATCGTTACCGGTAACCACTACCGCTTCCTGGCCGGGTTTGATGGCGTAGTGCTTCATCAGACGCATTGCGGCGCTGGACATCACCACGCCAGGCAGGTCGTTGTTGCGGAATACCACGTGTTGCTCGTAGCTGCCGGTGGCCATGATGCATTCCTTCGCACGCACCTTGTACATGCGCTTGCCTTGCAGCACGGGCAGCCAGTTGTCAGTGAACCAGGCGTTACAGATGGCGCTGGTCATCACCCGAATATTGGCGTGGGCTTCCACCCGGCCAATCAGTTGCTGTCGCAGGGACTCCGGGTCGGCATGATCCGGGAAATCGGCGTAGGTCAGTGAACCACCCAGAATCGGGTTCTCTTCCACCAGCAGCACCTGGGCACCAGCATCGGCGGCGGTCAGAGCGGCAGTCAGACCCGCCGGGCCTGCGCCCACCACCACGATGTCGTGGAACAGATAAGCCTTGTCGTAGTATTCCGGCTGACCTTTCAGATCAACCACGCCGAGACCGGCCTTGGCACGGATGTGTTTTTCCCACCAGTCCCAGATGCCCTTGGGCTTGTAGAAAGCGCGGTAGTAAAAGCCCACCGGCATAAAGCGGCCAAAGTGATTCAGGAAGGCGTCCTTGTCTTTGGCCAGTGAGCCGTTGACGTTCTGACCAGACACCACCAGACCGTTGTCGGCGGCTGTGCGGTCAGCCAGTACGTTGGCTTCGTCGGCCAGTTGCACCAGGGTGTTGCCGTCGTGACCACTCAGGGTCAGCGGGCCACGGGCGCGGTGATACTTGAACGAACGCGACCACAGCCACTGATCATTGGCCAACAGAGCGCTGCCAATGCTGTCGCCCTGGATGCCTTGAATGGTCTGGCCTTCAAACTCGAACTGAACGGTTTTGCTGCGATCCAGCAACAACCCCATGGGAGCCGGTAAGCGCGCATCGACAGACGATGAAACGGATGCTGCGACATTCATTGGAACGCCTCCTGTTGGTTGTTCAGGGCATCGGCTGGCAGTTCGCTGGGGTCATAGGTGCGGAGGATTTCGTCCGTCACGCGATGACGCTCGGCCACGAACCAGTAGCCGGAAGGCACGTGGTACCACCACTCGCGGGCGACGCCGGTGCCGTTGTAACTATAAAAGGTGTGCTCGGCCCACTCGCTGTCCGGTGCCGAGGCCACATCCGGTAGCGGTGTTACTTCGCCGCCGAAGGTAAATTCACTGATGTTTCTTGGCCCGTTTAACGGGCAGGGCATGATTTTCATAAGTCACCCGTTGATGTATTTCCTGTTCCCGGTCTGTTGTCGTGTTCTGGCGTTCGCCAGGGCGACCGTGGGAGGTCGCCCCTACGGACGCTGGATGAATTCCGGCTTCGTTCCCGCGCTCTGGTTTATGCGAACCGGGCGACCGTGGGAGGTCGCCCATACAGACGCTTAATGAATTCCGGCTTCGTTCCCACGCTCTGGTGTATGCGAACCGGGCGACCGTGGGAGGTCGCCCCTACCGACGCTGGATGAATTCCGGCTTCGATCAATGCGACGCTGCGGTCGCACCCATTTCGTTGACCTGACGGAATTCACTGAAGCGGTCGGCGCTGAACGGCTGGATCAGCTCCGGTACCTTGCCGGTCGCCACCAGCTCAGCCATGGCCTGGCCGCAAATCGGTGTCGACTTGAAGCCCCAGGTGCCCCAACCGGCATCGAGGTAGTAGTTCTCAACCGGGCTGAGTCCCATGATCGGGCTGTAGTCCGAAGTCATGTCGGTCAGGCCCGTCCACTGACGCATCAGTTTGAGGTTGGCCATAAAGGGGAACAGCTCGACGGCATGCGCCAGCAGTTGTTCTTTCAGTTCCAGTGTCGAACGGCTGTTATAGAGCGGATACGGATCGGAACCGCCGCCAAACACTATCTCGCCTCGACCGGTTTGCTGCACGTAGCAGTGGAACGCCGGGGAGCTGACCAGTGGATCGAGGAACGGCTTCACCGGTTGCGTCACCATGGCTTGCAGCGGATAGCTGACAATCGGCAGCTGGAATCCGGCTTTCTCGGCCAGCAGTGTGCTGTGACCAGAAACCGCCTGAACCGCCACGCCACAGCGAATGGTGTGCTCGGCGCTGCCCTGACGCACTTTTACGCCGGTGACTTTGCCCCCGGAGGAAGAGGATGAAGCCTCGACCAGTACATCGGTCACTTCGGTCAGTTGATGCAGCTCGACACCCCGTTGCGTCGCACCTTTGGCGTAACCCCAGGCCACGGCATCATGACGCGCCGTTGCGCCATCCATGTGCCAGAGTCCGGCCAGAACCGGTTGATGACCCGGATTCATATTCAGGGTCGGTACCAGCTCGCGGATTTCCTGCGGCCCGATCAGTTCGGTCTTGCCGCCAAAGTGCTTGTTGACTTCGGCACGCTGTCGAAACGCACGAATGGCGGAATCGGTATGCGCCAGCGTCAACTGGCCACGGCGCGAGTACATGATGTTGAAGTCGAACTCATTGGAGAGATCCTTGAACAACTTCACCGATTCGCTGTAGAACTTCACCCCTTCTGACGTCAGGTAGTTGGAGCGAATCACCGCCGTGTTACGGGCGGTATTACCACCGCCCAGATACCCTTTCTCCAGCACCGCCACATTGGTGATGCCGTGGTACTTGGCCAGGTAGTAGGCGGTGGCGACGCCGTGGCCGCCGCCGCCAATGATCACCGCGTCGTAGTGCGGCTTGAGCGAGGTTGGTGCGGGCAAATCCGCGTCCTGCTCGAAGGGGTAATCCTTGTTCAAGCCGTATTTCAAGAGTGCAAAAGGCATAGCCTGCTCCTGTTCTCAGTATCAGGCGCTCGCCAGTCGACGAGCGGCGATCATGGTGTTCTTCATCAAACAGGCAATGGTCATGGGGCCAACACCACCGGGCACTGGCGTGATGGCAGCCGCTACCGGAGCAACCGTCTCAAACTCCACGTCACCCACCAGCTTGCGTTTGCCATCGCGTTCGATGACGTTGATGCCGACGTCAATCACGGTCGCACCCGGCTTGATCCAGTCTGGACCGATCATTTCCGGACGACCTACAGCCGCAACCAGAATGTCCGCCTGTTTGGCCAGTTCCTGAGGATTTGGTGTGCGGGAATGCACCACGGTCACGGTGCAGTTGGCTTGCAACAGCAACGCAGCCATCGGCTTGCCAACGATGTTGGAACGCCCCACCACCACGGCGTGCTTGCCACTCATATTGCCTTTGCCGAACACGCTTTCGAGCATGATCATGCTGCCCTGAGGGGTGCATGGCACCAGCGATTCCTTGCCCACGTTCAGCGCGCCAACATTTTCAGGATGGAACCCATCCACGTCTTTGGCTGGGCTGATCGCGGCAATGATTTGCTCTTCATCCAGGTGATCCGGCAGCGGCAACTGCACCAGAATGCCGTGTACTTCCGGGGCGGCATTCAGGTCAGCCACCAGCTGGTTCAGGGTTTCCTGGCTGGTGTCGGCTGGCAGGCGATGTTCGATGGAGTTCAGCCCGGACTCCGTTGCCCGAGCGATCTTGTTACGCACATACACCTGACTGGCAGGGTCTTCACCGACCAGCACCACAGCCAGGCCGGGTTTGATACCGTACTCCGCCAGAAAAGCCGCCGCGTCGCTGGCGACTTCGTCTAACACCTGTGCGGAGATTACTTTTCCGTCGATTCGGGTTGTCATGTCACTGTCCTATTTAAAAACCACGGTTTTGTTTCCATCCACGAATACCCGGCGTTCCATATGCAGGCGTACGGCTTTGGCCAGTGCGACGGTTTCGGTGTCACGACCTGCAGCGGTCAGTTGCAGCGGGTACATGGTGTGATCAACGGTCTGAACCGACTGTTCAATGATCGGGCCTTCGTCCAGGTCTGCAGTGACGTAGTGAGCGGTTGCACCGATCAGCTTCACACCACGATCGTAAGCCTGATAATAAGGACGTGCGCCCTTGAACCCAGGCAGGAAGGAGTGGTGAATATTGATCGCACGGCCAGCCAGATCGGTACACAACTCATCGGACAGGATCTGCATGTAACGGGCAAGAATCACCAGCTCGGTGCCGGTTTCTTCCACGATTTCCATCAGCGCGCGTTCCTGCTGGCGCTTGTTTTCTTTCGTTACTGGCAGGTGAACAAAACGGATGCCTTCGCGCTCGGCCATGGGGCGCAGGTCCTGGTGGTTGGACACCACGGCGGTGACTTCCATATTCAGGTCACCCTTGTTCTTGCGGTACAGCAAGTCGGCCAGACAGTGGTCGGCCTTGGAAACCATGATGATGGTTTTCATCGGCTCACAGGCGCTGACCAGAGACCATTCCATTTCAAACTGTGCGGCGATCTCCGCAAAACCGGCGCGGAATGCCTCGCTCTGATCTTCACCGTTGAAGCGGAACACGGTGCGCATAAAGAATTTGCCCACATCCTGATCATCGAACTGGTGCTGTTCGCTGATGTAGGCGTCTTTCTCGGCCATAAAGGTCGTCACTGCGGCGACGATTCCGCTTCCGGCTGGGCAAGTGGTTTTCAAAACGTATTCGGTTTTTGCATCTGCGTGAGGCATGTCGTTAATCCTGTGTATTCAGAGTTTGGGCCTGGTGCTATTTGACGGTTCTGGTCGTGTGAATAGCGTCAACAGGCCGAACGAATCCCCAGAGCCTTGTGTTTCAATCAAAAAGCTCTGTTATCAATATGGTTGTTTATTTGTATTCGGGGCCAAAGCCCCTCCTACCAGGGTTCTGTAGCCCGCGTAACATGCGGGATATATATCCGGGCTACGTCATTATCAAATACGTCAGGGAGTTCCTCAGTGGATGAAGTGCAAGGCGTTTTTTTGAGGATGGACCCGAGACATACCAGGCTGGCAGGCGATGGGCCATCCGATAAAACAACGCAGCAATTCGCCGCTGAGGACTTCCTGATTAATAGCCGCCCTGACCAGGAACCCAGGTTGTGCCCGCTAACGGAACACGCGCCATGGCTGCGGCTTCAACATTCAGGGCTACCAGATCTTCTGGCTCCAGGTTGCGCAGATCGTTCTTGCCACAGGCACGAGCCAGGGTCTGGGCTTCCATGGTCAATACGCGCAGGTAGTTAGCCAGACGACGACCGCCTTCTTCCGGGTCCAGACGTTTCATCAGGTCTGGATCCTGGGTCGAGATACCCGCCGGGTCTTTGCCTTCGTGGTAGTCGTCGTAATAACCGGCCGCTGAACCAATTTTCTTGAATTCTGCGTCCCATTTCGGGTGGTTACAGCCCAGTGCCACCAGCGCTGCGGTACCAATCGCTACCGCGTCAGCACCCAGTGCCATGGCCTTAGCCACATCAGCACCGTTACGGATACCACCGGAAACAATCAGCTGAACCTTACGGTGCATGCCCATTTCTTGCAGCGCTTGAACCGCTTGTGGGATCGCCGCCAGCGTTGGAATACCCACGTGCTCAATAAACACTTCCTGAGTCGCCGCCGTACCGCCTTGCATGCCGTCCACAACCACCACGTCAGCGCCTGCTTTAACCGCCAGTTTCACGTCGTAGTAGGTACGAGTCGCGCCCACCTTGATGTAAATCGGCACCTGCCAATCGGTGATTTCACGCAGTTCCTGAATCTTGATCGCCAGATCGTCTGGGCCAGTCCAGTCCGGGTGACGACAGGCAGAACGCTGGTCCACACCTTTTGGCAGCGTACGCATTTGCGCAACACGGTCGGTGATCTTTTGGCCCAGCAACATACCGCCGCCACCTGGCTTCGCGCCCTGGCCCAGTACCACTTCAATGGCATCCGCCTTGCGCAGATCGTCCGGGTTCATGCCGTAACGGGACGGCAGGTACTGATACACCAGCTTGGTGGACTGACCACGTTCTTCCGGCGTCATACCGCCGTCACCCGTCGTCGTCGAAGTACCACAGGCAGACGCACCACGACCCAAGGCTTCTTTGGCATTGGCGGAAAGAGCACCAAAGCTCATACCCGCGATGGTCACTGGCGTTTCAATGACAATCGGCTTCTTGGCGAAGCGGGTGCCCAGGGTAACCTGGGTGTTGCACTTCTCACGGTAGCCTTCCAGCGGGTAACGCGACATGGACGCGCCCAGGAACAGCAGGTCATCAAAGTGTGGCACCTTGCGCTTGGCACCGAAGCCACGAATGTCGTAGATGCCGGTTTCGGCAGCACGACGGATTTCAGTCATGGTGGCAGCGTCAAAGGTGGCTGACTCACGCAGACCGGCTTTTACATTCAGATCGTTATCGCTCATCTCGAAATCCTCAAATCTGCGTGAAATTAGTAAGCTGAAACGTTATCAACTTTAAAGTTGTACAGGCTGCGCGCCGAACCGTAGCGCTTGAAGCTCTTGGGATCTTCGTCGACACCAGCGCGGTTCAGCAGGTCAGTCAGGTAATCCAGATTCTCCTGGGTCATCTCTTTCTCGATGCAGTCAGCACCCAGAGACGCCACGCTGCCTTTCACAAAGATCTTGGTTTCGTACAGGGAATCGCCCAGTGCGTCACCGGCATCACCACACACCACCAGCGCACCAGCCTGAGCCATAAAGCAGCTCATGTGGCCAACGTTACCGCCCACCACAATTTCAGCGCCCTTGAGGGAAATACCACAACGTGCGCCAGCATCACCTTCGATCACCAACAGACCACCATGTGCCGTTGCGCCAGCCGACTGGGAAGCCTGGCCTTTTACGCGTACGGTGCCGGACATCATGTTTTCTGCCACGCCTTGGCCAGCATTGCCGTGAACCACAACGTGGGCGCTTTTGTTCATGCCCGCGCAGTAGTAACCGGCGTGGCCTTTAATATCGACGCTGATGGCAGCATCCAGACCGCAGGCGATGTTGTGATCGCCCTTCGCGCCTGTGATCAGCCATTCACGCTCAGTCGCCTCGGACGACTGCTGATGCAGTGCCTGATTGATCTCGCGCAGCGAAGTAGTGGTTAAGTCCAGAGTTTTCATACTTGTTACCTCTCTTGTCTCTCAGCTTTCACCGAGCGCACTCAGCTGCGTTCCCAAACATAAATTTTTGCCGCTTCCGGCTCCCATACCTTGGCGTCTTCGATACCAGGCAATGTCGTCAGGGCCTGATATTCAGAGGCCATGGCAACGTAGTCTTCGGTTTCGGCCAGTACCGCTGGCTTACAGGCGATAGGGTCACGAGTCACGGCAAAGCCGTCACGGGTACCGATGGCAAAGGTGAAGAAACCATCCAGGTCGGTCATGGCGTTGTTCAGGGCTTCGTTCAGAGAATCCCCTTCACGCAAACGGTGCATCAGGTAACCGGCGGCGACTTCGGAGTCGTTTTCGGTTTCAAACTTGATGCCGTGACGTTCCAGTTCGGTACGCACCCAGTTCGGGTTGGACAGTGAACCGTTGTGAACCAGACACAGGTCTTCGCCAGTGGAGAACGGGTGAGAACCGGCCATGGTCACGGCGGATTCTGTCGCCATACGGGTGTGACCAACGATGTGAGTGCCCTTCATGCCTTTCAGGTTGAAGTTGGCAGCGATGTCTTCTGGCAGACCGACTTCTTTCAGAATCTCGATCGAGTGACCCGCACTCAGAATCAGTACTTCCGGCGCTTTCTCTTCAACGTAAGCAGTGGCGGTTTCTGCCGAGCAGTGCATTTTGAATACCGCAACGGTGGCATTCTGGAAGAAGCTCACTTCAGCATTCAGCTCGGCACGAGCAGATTCGGCCAGCGCTTCCCAGTCGTAGTTCTCGTCTTCATGACGCAGAGTCAGCTTGGTGCCGTCTTCCACTTCATCGCCATAGATGGCAAAACCGGCACTGTCCGGGCCGCGGTCGGTCATGGCAATCAGCATAGGCTCGAACAATTCGCCCAGCTGGCTCTCAAGAGCCGGGTTCTTCAGGTAAAGACCAACGATTCCACACATGGCGTTTTCCTCGTTAATTCGTATGTTCAAATGTTTGTGTAATAGCGTTCACACGGGGCGGATATGCAAATCCAGGCCGAGCGAAACCGTTCCGCTTTTGCTCAGGCAAACACGCAAGCAAAAGCAGTAAATTCAATGTCTATTTCTCGTTCCCACGCTTCGCGTGAGAGAGATACTTTCTCCCGCATCACATGCGGGCTACTGGCTGTCTGGCATAGCGCTGTGGATGAAGTGCAAGGCGTTTTTGAGGATCGACTCAAGACATACCGAATAGGTAGGCGATGAGCGATCCGAAAAAACAACGCAGCAATTCACCGCAGCGCTAAGCCAGATTAGAAAAATTCGGCGTAACGCTTCACTTCCCAATCACTCACATGGCGGCAGTAATCAATCCACTCATCACGCTTGAGCTTAACGAACTCACCCATCACTTCTTTACCGATGGCTTCGGTCAGAATGGTGTCGGCTTCCAGTGCGTCGATGGCTTCGCCCAAGTTTTGCGGCAAGATGTCGACGCCCAGTTCTTCACGCTGAGCCGTGCTCATGGCGTACATGTTTTCGTTGATTGGCGCACCCGCTTCCAATTCACGTTCAACACCGTCCATACCAGCGGCGATGATGGCGGCATGAACCAAGTATGGGTTACAGCCGGCATCTGGCAGACGGAATTCCAAACGACCGTAAGGCACGCGCACCATGGCGGAACGGTTATTGTCGCCGTAACAAATGTAGGCGGGTGCCCAGGTCGCACCAGAAGCCGAACCGCCCACTACTAAGCGCTTGTATGAGTTCACGGTTGGGGCTGAGATCGCACACAAGGCTTTGGCGTGATGCAGCAGGCCCGCGCAGAAGTGGTAGGCCAGCTTGGACAAGCCCATGCCGTTGGCATCGTTGTCGTCACCAAACAGGTTTTTGCCATTTTCATCAGCGATGGACAGGTGGAAGTGCATGCCGTTACCGGTACGGTCTGAAGCAGGCTTTGGCATAAAGGAGCACACCATGCCCAGATCGTTGGCGATTTCACCCGCCGCCATACGTACAAAGGTGAAGCGGTCAGCGGAGGTCAGTGCATCGCTGTAGGTGTAGTTGATCTCGAACTGGCCGTTAGCGTCTTCGTGGTCAATCTGGTACACGTCCATGCCAACTTGCTGCAGGCTGTCGACGAAGGTTTCCAGGAATTCACGTGAGCGAGACAGACCTTTGTAGTCGTAACAAGGCTTGTCCAGCGTGTCGGTTTCGTCCACCGGGCCCAGGCTGCCATCGGCTTCGCGCTTGAACAGGGAGAACTCTGGCTCCAGACCGGTGTTCAGCGTCCAGCCCTTGTCTTCCAGGCGTGCCAGTTGATTCTTCAAGACCACACGGCTGTCGTAGTTGTACGGCTCGCCATTGACGTAACCGTCACAGGCAATACGAGCGTAACCTGGCTGCCACGGCACGATGGTCATGCTGTCCAGATCACCACGAGCGAGGAAGTCCGGGCCATGCGGCTCCATACCCAGGCCCCAGACCGCAAAACCGGCAAAGCCTGCGCCGTCTTCGACCACATCCATCAGGTGGCCAGCGGGAACGGACTTGGTCTTGGCCACACCGTGGATATCGACAAACTGGGCAAGCACGTACTTGATGCCATTGTCGGCAATGAAGGATTCTGCGGCTTCCGGTGTCATGGTTGCATCAGACATGTGGTTCTCCTCGTTGAATACAATTTCTATCAGGAAACTTACTTTCCTTTCAAGAAAGCATATTGCGTGCCACGGGTTTCATATCAGGAATATTTTTTTCATTGGTTTTGTAAGTCGTTGATTTAATTGAAATTAGTAAAATAAATTTCCTACTGGTAATATTTAATGAAAATGAAACCGACGTACATCACCTGATCACAAGCACAAAATTCGGGCACTCGAAGAAAAAACGCACCCGATTGATGCGCCCGCTTGATGAACTCACGGAGCTATTTATGGAAACCAGCGGCAACAAGTTCAATCTGGATCAATACATCGCCATGAAGGTGAAGAAGGCGCGACTGGAAGAAGGACTGAAGATTACTGACGTCGCTCGAATCTCCGGCATCAGCCAGGGCATGGTGAGCAAGATCGAAAATGCGCAGGTGTCGACCAGTCTCGAAACCCTGAGCCGCTTGTGTTCAGCCATCGGATTGCCGATTTCAAAGTTGTTCAGTGATTACGACCGCCCGGACGGCGGTGCGCACTTCACCAAATCCGGCGAAGGGCTGGAGGTGGTTCGACGAGGAACGGATAAAGGCCACACCTATCAGCTGTTGAGCTATCAGCGTGGCGGCAAGCGCAAGGTGGAGCCGTTTTTGATCAGCATGGACGATCTGTCGGAAGTCTTTCCAACCTTCTCGCATCCGGGGGAAGAGTTTATCTATCTGTTAAAAGGCAGGCTGATTTACCGTCATGGCAATCATTTGTATGAAATGGGGCCGGGCGACAGTCTGACATTTGATGCCGAGACGCCGCACGGGCCAGAGAAGCTGATCGAGGTGCCGCTGCAGCTGCTATCGATCATTCACTACGGCGACGAATGATCATCCCTAAACAGGCTTTTCATTGAGGTGACAACGGGCAAATTACCGGCCAGGCGCTGAACGCCTTGCGTGTCGGGCATCCATTGCCAGGAACCCGCGCAGAGCACGATCATCGCCAGACTGCCGGGCCAGTTTTTCAGGCTCAGCGGCTTGATCGCCGTACCAAACGACGCCTTGAGCGACAGGCCGTTGAAATCGACCGAATAAAGCTCGTCCAGCAGCAGGTGAACGATAAAGCCACCGCAGACAAAGGCACCGGCCAGCCAGCTGGTCAGTGCTGTCAGGCCAAGCGGGTGAAAACAAACCAGTGTCGCGGTGAAACCGCAAAACACCGCAGCCAGTAACGAGTGAAACACGCCGCGATGTACCGTCAGACGGAAAAAAGCCGTCATTACCAACGGCCTCACCAACAGAAACGCTGCCGCCATTGCCAGCCACACGCCCCACAAGGGCCAGAGGGGATAGGTCCACACCAATGCCAGTGTCGATGCACCGACACCCAAGGCATTAAACAGCCAGTTCACCGGTTTGGATGTGTCCGAATCAATATCCGGCAACAGGCCACCAAACAGTCCCAGCGCCCACAACAACAGACCCAATTGAATATCCACGGCCTTGACCGCAACCAGGGCCGACGCAGCCAGGCCACTGACAATCGCAGCAACACCGCTGTGTACTGTAAAACTCGCCAAGGAATCAGTAATCCGTGCCGGGGGTGAGAAATTGGCGAATGGTGCGAATCTGGTCTCGCGCCATCAATGCCGGAGCGTGGCCAATGCCCTCGAATTCCGCCAGTTCAACGTGATCCGCCCTGGCCATTTCACGTGCAGTAGGGCCGAGTAACAAATCGGATTTGCCCCCCCGGATCAGCAGGGTCGGAATGCTGACCTGGCTCCAGAACTCCATCAGATTGATGTCTTCCGACAGGATCATGTCCTTGAACGGCTCGGCAATGGCCGGATCGTAGCGGAATCGGAAACCACCATCACACGGCTCGGTGCCGGTGGTGATCAGGTGGGTCCACTGCTCGTCAGTGAGTGGGCCAAAGGTCGCGGCCACCGTGCGCAAGTGGGCTTCAGCCGCGTACAGGGTCGGGAACACCGTGCGCTTGCCAACGTAGGTCGCCAGACGCTCCAGCGCTGCCTTGGGAATCAGATAGCCGACGTCGTTCATCACCATGCGACGAATCGGATGCAGGGGCTGCGCGGCGATCATCATGCCAATCAGGCCCCCCATGGAGGTGCCGACCCAATCCACACCGGTGACGTTGCGCTCGGCCATCACCTGTTGCAGCAGTTGCAGCATCTGGCTGATGTAGACCGGATAGCCGTACAACTCCGGCTGGGTCAGCCATTCAGAGTCACCACGTCCGGCGACATCGGGGCAAATCACGGTGTAATCCTGACTCAGCACCCGCGCCAGATAATCAAAGTCGCGCGCGTTGCGGGTCAGGCCATGAACACAAAAGAGTACTCGCTCCGGTGTCGGCCCCTGGCAGCTCCAGAGGTGATAACTACCCCGACGTTCGCCTTCAGGGGTCTGAAAGCGGTAATCAATGCGTTGTGGCTCAATGGTGCTCATGCGGACTCCCTGACTGGCGTCTTGTTGTGATGACTGTCTGGAACAGAGGATGCGGCTGTCAGGACGTTATTGCGCCTGACTGGCATCGGCTTTCTTGATGATGGGTTTCTTGCTCAGAATCGGACTGATGTTGTTGGCGACCAGAATGTCGTGGGCCTTGTTCATTTTTGAACGGTTATCAAACGGCCCCACAAACACCCGATACCATTGCTTGCCCTTGATGTCGGCCGACTTCTGATAGGTGGTCAGACCCAGCAGCAGCAAGTTTGCCCGCATGGCTTCGGCATCCTCCGGTGCCTGAAAGGAACCGGCCTGAAGCAGGTACTCGTAGCTGAGTTCAGCATCCTTGGGAGTCGACTTGTATTCCTTCACTTCCGGAACCTCGACTTTCTGCTGCTCCAGCAGTTTATAGAACTCATACACATCTTCGGCACCGGCCTGACGAGCCGCCTCTTCCCTGGCCCGTTCAATGCCTTGCTCCAGTGCGGTTTTGGCATCGCCCTTGACTGCGTCCAGTTCATTGCCGGACGGCAGCGTGCTGAGATAAAACAGAAACCCCACGAAGGCGATTGCCAGCGTGGGGGTCGTGATCCAGATCCATCCTGGTATGCGACTGGAATAATCCGACATCGTTTGGATTCCTGCTGTTGACCAATCTTGAAACAATAACCGGATCAAACGACAGGCGGTTTACATTTCCTCCGGCGCGCTCACACCCAGTAGCAGCAGACCATTATAGATCACCTGACGCACGGCTTCGGCCAGAGTCAGACGCGCGTTACGCAGCGCTTCGTCTTCAACCAGTGTTTTTTCCGAGTTGTAGTAGGTGTGGAAATCGCTGGCGAGTTCCTTCAGGTAGTTGGCAATCTGGTGCGGTTCGTTGGCGGCACCGGCTTTCTTGACCACATCAGGGAATCGACCCAGTGTCACGATCAGGTCTTTTTCGCTGTCCAGAGCCAACTGATCCAGCGCTGCCATGCCTTGTTCGACCGTCCAGCTTTGCTCGGCTTCAGCCAACTTGCGGAAGATGGAGCACACGCGCGCGTGAGCGTACTGGATGTAGTAGACCGGGTTGTCGGACGACTGGGCACGCGCCAGATCGATATCAAACGTCAACTGACTGTCGGCTTTACGCGCTGCCAGGAAGTAACGGGTTGCGTCACGGCCTACCTCGTCGATCAGGTCACGCAACGTCACGTAGCTACCGGCACGCTTAGAGATTTTCACTTCCTCACCACCGCGCATCACAGTCACCATCTGGTGCAGCACGTAGTCCGGCCATCCTGTTGGAATGTCGGCTTCCAGACCCTGCAAACCGGCACGAACCCGGGTGATGGTGCTGTGATGGTCAGCGCCCTGCTCGTTCACCACACGGGTAAAGCCACGCTGCCACTTGTCGAGGTGGTAGGCCACGTCCGGTACGAAGTAGGTGTAACCGCCGTCGGTCTTGCGCATCACACGATCTTTGTCATCGCCAAAGTCGGTGGTGCGCAGCCACAGGGCACCGCCTTCTTCGTAGGTGTAGCCGTTGTCGATCAGAGTCTTGACCGCGGCATCCACCTTGCCGTCGGTGTAAAGGGAAGATTCCAGGAAGTAGACGTCGAAGTTCACTTCAAACGCTTTCAGATCCAGATCCTGCTCACGACGCAGGTAGGCTACGGCAAAGTGACGAATGGCGTCGAGGTCATCGGCATCGCCGGTACCAGTGAAGCTCTGGTCTTCCGACTGCACCGTATCGCCGTTCATAAAGCTGTCGGCCAGATCCTTGATGTAATCACCACGGTAGCCGTCTTCCGGCCAGCTTTCGTGCTCAGGCGTCAGGCCCTTGCAACGCGCCTGAACGGACAGCGCCAGATTGTTGATCTGGGCACCGGCATCGTTGTAGTAGAACTCACGGGTAACGTCCCAGCCATTGGCTTCCAGCAGACGGCAGATGCAGTCACCGACCGCCGCGCCGCGCCCATGACCGATATGCAACGGGCCAGTCGGGTTCGCGGACACAAACTCCACCTGCACTTTCTTGCCTTCACCGGAGTGGTTGCGACCGTAGTCTTCTTTCTGTTCCAGAATGTTCTGCAGCAAGCTGTTCGTTGATGCCTGGGACAAGAAGAAGTTGATGAAACCCGGGCCAGCAATGTCCACTTTTTCAACCAGAGCCGACTCAGGTAATGCATCCACCAATGCCTGCGCCAGCTGACGCGGGTTCTTGCCCGCTGGTTTGGCCAGGGTCAGGGCCAGATTGGTAGCCAGATCGCCGTGTGACTTGTCACGCGTGTTGTCGACCTGAATACGGGCTTCGTGATCAGCGGGAATCACACCATCAGTCTTGAGTTGGCTGACGGCGGCGGACAGGAGCTCGGCAATTTGCGGTTTCATAGTCAGAATCAGGCGTCTTCAGTAAAGGTTGCTGGAAAGAATTCGGGATACAGGCCATTCGCTATACACCTGAGCACACTACAACAACGCCATAAAACGCCATAAGAAGGAAGCTGGTACGCAGGCAGGGTCGAACAGACTCGAAAAAAGGAGCGGGATTATCTCAAAGTTGGTGGGCGGGGTGAAGCCGTCAAACGCGATCTCGGCCCTCCATGACTCCGCCAATCTGGCGCACGGATTTTATATTACACAGTTATTACATGGGTTATTCACAAGCTCATTTTGCAATAACGCCAAGTTATCCACAGAAGAATTCATTTTCAGGAATTTCTCCGTGTATGCGCCTGCTCACAAAGGACGCAGGAAAGAACCATGCCAGATACATCTCAAGTGAAAAATTCAGGGAGATATCGACGTTTTTCGTGCCGAGCTGCACCTCAGTATTCATGGGAATCAGACGCCAGGCCTGATAAATACTGAATGTCTGTCTCTTTTCAAAGTGTTTAAATTTCGCACAATCTGAGAACAGAGCCGCTTTTATCGGCTCTGCCATCGGTTGCTAAAAACTTATCCATGATTTTATCCACAGAAATACTGGATAACTCAGGGCTGATACCGCATCAAAAGGCAAAATAAATAAGCCCAGCGGCTGCTTTGTAGCGCCACAGCTTTTGATACACTGGGGGTTTGTTCCTGACATAGAATATGAGAGAGATCATGCCAGAGTATCGCTCCAAGACCTCAACCGCCGGTCGCAATATGGCGGGTGCTCGCGCCTTGTGGCGTGCCACGGGTATGAAGGATGAAGACTTCCACAAGCCAATCATTGCGGTGGCCAATTCCTTCACCCAGTTTGTACCCGGCCACGTTCACCTGAAAGACATGGGACAGCTGGTTGCCCGTGAAATCGAGAAAGCCGGCGGTGTGGCGAAAGAGTTCAATACCATTGCCGTTGATGACGGTATCGCCATGGGCCATGACGGCATGCTCTACAGCTTGCCAAGCCGTGAGATCATTGCTGACTCGGTGGAATACATGGTCAACGCCCACTGCGCCGATGCGCTGGTGTGTATCTCCAACTGTGACAAGATCACTCCGGGAATGCTGATGGCGGCGTTGCGCCTGAACATTCCGGTCGTCTTTGTTTCCGGTGGCCCAATGGAAGCTGGCAAGACCAAGCTGTCTGAGCACAAGCTGGATCTGGTCGATGCCATGGTCATCGCCGCTGACGATACCGCTTCTGACGAGAAAGTCGCCGAGTACGAACGTTCTGCTTGTCCAACCTGTGGTTCCTGCTCTGGCATGTTCACTGCCAACTCCATGAACTGCCTGACCGAAGCCATTGGCCTGTCATTGCCAGGTAACGGCACCACACTGGCGACTCACGCCGACCGTGAAAACCTGTTCCTGGAAGCCGCTCGTCTGGTTGTCGCCAATGCCAAGCGTTATTACGAAGACGGTGACGAGTCGGTTCTGCCGCGCTCCATTGCCAGCTTCAAGGCGTTTGAGAACGCCATGACTCTGGATATCGTCATGGGTGGCTCTACCAACACCATCCTGCACTTGCTGGCCGCCGCTCAGGAAGCCGAAGTGGATTTCGATATGGACGACATCGACCGTCTGTCCCGCATCGTGCCACAGCTGTGTAAAGTGGCTCCAAACACCCCGGACTACCACATCGAAGACGTTCACCGTGCCGGTGGCATCATGGGCATTCTGGGTGAAATCGACCGTGCCGGTCTGCTGCACAACGATCTGCCGACGGTTCACTCCAAGACCTTCACCGAAGCGCTGGACAAGTGGGACATCATGCGGAATCCGACTCCGGAAGTGGTCGAGTTCTTCAAGGCTGGCCCGGCCGGTATCCCGACACAAACCGCATTCAGTCAGTCCACCCGCTGGCCCACTCTGGACGGTGACCGCGCCAATGGCTGTATCCGCTCGCTGGAGCACGCTTTCTCCAGAGAAGGCGGCCTGGCCGTTCTGAAAGGCAATATCGCGCTGGACGGCTGTGTGGTTAAAACCGCCGGGGTAGACGACTCCATTCTGGTGTTTGAAGGCAAAGCCAAGATCTTTGAATCCCAGGACACCGCCGTTGCAGGCATTCTGGCTGATGAAGTAAAAGAAGGCGACGTCGTGATCATCCGCTACGAAGGCCCGAAAGGCGGCCCAGGTATGCAGGAAATGCTGTATCCGACGTCGTACCTCAAGTCTAAAGGTCTGGGCAAGGCCTGCGCCCTGCTGACTGACGGTCGTTTCTCTGGTGGTACTTCCGGCCTGTCGATTGGTCACTGCTCCCCGGAAGCAGCCGCTGGCGGCGCCATTGGTCTGCTGAAGGATGGCGATCCAATCAAGATCGATATCCCGAATCGCTCCATTGATGTACTGCTGAGTGACGAGGAGCTGGCACAGCGCCGTACCGAACAGGACGCCAAGGGCTGGAAACCGGCTGAAGCACGTCCGCGTCAGGTCAGTACGGCGCTGAAAGCGTATGCAAAATTCGCCACTAGCGCCGACAAGGGTGCCGTTCGCGACAAGTCCATGCTCGATTGATCGAACAACCTGAATGGAAGGTTGTCTGACCATCAGTGTCTGAAACGGCACTGATGGTAGTTCTCCACTCTAGTTACCGAGCCATTTATGCAGCGTATTGCCCTCGTATCCATCCTCATCAGCCCACTGCTGATTAATGGTTGTGCCCAACAAGGGATCGCCAATCAGGATGAATTCGACCAGCTGGCCCACCAAAAGGCCGAAGAGTACGTTGGCAAGACACGCAGCGCGCTTGAGAAAGCAGAAGATGTTTACGGTCAGGCCAAGAGTCAGCAATTAAATGTACTGGCTCCCCTGCACTGGCAGCAACTGAGCGACGCGATCAAAAAAGCGCGAACCGCAGACCTGGAAGGCAACAACGACGCCAGTGTCGAAGCCGCTGCCTGGGTCATGACCTATTTTGAAAGCGCCCAGAAAGTCAAAGCACAAGTGGAGACCCAGCTCGGTGACGTACTGGCTCAGCAAGCCGTATTACTTGAGCTGAAAAGCGATCGCATACTCAAACGGGACTATCGCGATCTGATTGGCGAACTGAAAAAGCTCACTCGTGACATCGAATCAGGTCAGGCCAAGGATATTGCCGACGATGCCGCAGAGTTACTGGAAGAGATGCAGGAACTGGAGCTTAACACCATGCTCGAGATTCATTGGCGTCCTGCCCGTGACACTCTCGACAAGGCCGAAGACGAAGGGACAGATGACTTTGCTCCCGAGACGTTTGCAATCGCAGAACGGCTGACCCGCAAAGCCAGGTACACCATTCGCGAGCAATACCAGAATCGGCAAATATGCGACGGTGTCGGAATCGAAGCACTGCGCGCATCACAACACGCGCTCTACATTGGCAGAGAGGCTGAAAAGATCATCAACATGGATATTGATGACGCCGAGGAAGCAGCGTTGCGCTTCGAGGGCTACCTGCATCAAGTATCAAGCGCTCTGGGAGCCGGTGACCTGAGAAATATGGCGTTTCTGGATCAGACTCTGGCGCTGGTACAAAAAGCCGGTGAGCAGAAATCTGCTGCGGAAAAACCGTTACTCAAGCAAATAGAACAGCTCCAAAGTCAATTGGCGGCGTTACAGGCTCAGCTCCGTTCAGAAGAGAGTGCGAGTTCCACAGAGACAACTGCCAACCCATCCGCAGATTCGGACGCCAAAGATACTGATGACAAGGCACTTCAGGAATCAGATGCGGCTCCAGCAGAGCAAGAGCCTCAGCGGGTTACAGAAACCGGCGCATCCGATTCCGCAACTCCAGCAACCAAACCGACGTCGGATCTCACTGATGCAGAATCACAAGACTCCGCCAGTGACGATTTCTAGCTCGACAGGTTAATCGATAATCTGATCGACCTTGCTATGGCCAGTGCTGTCTGGTGTGAATACCAGACGGCGAGAAACGGCCGCAGGGATTTCGGTCGGATGATGCGTTACATAAAGCATGGTCATGTTCTTCTGGCTGGACAATCGGCTGATAAAGGCCAGCACCATCTGACGGCTGATGTCGTCCAGCCCCTGACATGGCTCATCCAGAATCAACAACGGCGGCTGCTTGATCAACGCTCGGCCAATAAGCACCAGGCGCTGCTCACCGTAGGAGAGATGCTGCAGACTCTGATTCGCCTTGTCGCGCAAACCCAGAATCGATAACCACTTCAAGCCAAGCTGCTTGTCGTCGTCACCGACCGCCTGATATACACCAATACTGTCATACAGACCGGAGATCAGGGCACTCAAGACATTGGTGGTGGCGCGGTATTCCCACTGCAGGGCCGCTGACACAAGGCCAATGTGCTTTTTGATGTCCCAGATGCTCTCACCACTACCGCGCTTCATACCAAACAGATGCAGCTGGTTACGGTAACAGGCCGGGTTATCCCCGGTAATCATCTGCAACAGACTGGTCTTGCCACACCCGTTAGGGCCCTGGACGGCCCAGTGCTCACCGGGATTGATTTGCCAGTTCAGGCCTTCAAACAGGGTACGGTCACCATACTGAATAAAGCCATTCGTCAGTGTTACCAAGGGCTCGTCATCGACAAGAGAAGAGGCTCCGCCGGGGCGTGGTGGAAGTTCGGGCAGGTCTTGATCAAAATGCACCAGAGCAGAAATTTCCGGTTGTGCCAGTACGGAGTCCCGTTCTCCCTGACTGATCATCTGGGCATCGTGCACGAATGCGAGATGGCTAATCCATTCGGGAATCTCATCCATACGATTGGCAACCCAAAGAATTTTCTGTCCCTCGCTGATCAGCTTCTGAAGCAGCTCGGTAACGACTTCACGACTGCCAACATCCAGTCCCTCAAATGGCTCATCCAGCACCAGCCATTCATGGCCTTCGGCCAGCTGCTTGATCCAGAGCACCTTGCGACTTTCACCGGTTGAAAGAGAGCGAAAGCCTTTATCCAGCAAATGCGTCAGGCACAGCGCATCAAGCAGGTATTCGTATTGGCCCAGGTTATCACCGAGGAATTCGCGAACCGGTGTTCCCAGAGTGAAGCAGTCAGTCAGGTCGCTGTCGTCATCCTTGAGTTCCTGTTCGATCTGCTCACGTTGTGCTTCCAAAGACACATAGCCGAGATTCTGAGGCAGGTTAGCAAGGGTTCCGTCTTGTGGAATCAACAAGCCACCAAACAAAGCTGATAGCGCTGTTTTGCCGCTACCGTTGGTGCCTGCAATCGCCCAGTACTGACCCTCTTCAATCGCCCAATCCGCCACTTTCAAATGGCGACCATCGTGTAAACGAGCCTCAATATCTGTGAATCTGATCATCCGAACTTCCAAATACTCAAACACCAGTTTGACTGGCTAAAAAACAAGCAAGATTACTCAAAGCCCTGATCAGCAGCAAGCGCAGTTTTCACAATGTCTAGTAGGTAAAACCCGCATTGTATTCGGGCTTGGAAGGTTTTTCTGAGGCACAACAAAAAACCCCGACCATTTCTGATCGGGGTTTTTGTGTTTAAAAGCTTGACGATGACCTACTCTCACATGGGGAAGCCCCACACTACCATCGGCGATGTTGCGTTTCACTTCTGAGTTCGGTATGGATTCAGGTGGTTCCACAACTCTATGGTCGTCAAGCAAACTGGCTTGGTATGTGTTGTCTTACGCTCTCGATTTTTTGAGGCAGCAACGTATACCAAATAAGTTGGATACATGAGATTGGATTCTGTCGCGAACCGGCGGTGCCTGTTCGTTTTTTAACGGTCTGCTGTTTTCTTCAGCAGCGGCTTGTGTGCCTCACCCGTTTGGGTGTTATATGGTCAAGCCTCACGGGCAATTAGTATCAGTTAGCTCAACGCCTCACAACGCTTACACACCTGACCTATCAACCTGGTGGTCTTCCAGGGCCCTACAGGACTCTCAAGGAGTCAGTGAGATCTCATCTTGAAGGAGGCTTCACGCTTAGATGCTTTCAGCGTTTATCCCGTCCGAACGTAGCTACCCGGCAATGCATCTGGCGATACAACCGGAACACCAGAGGTTCGTCCACTCCGGTCCTCTCGTACTAGGAGCAGCTCTTCTCAAATCTCAAACGCCCACGGCAGATAGGGACCGAACTGTCTCACGACGTTCTAAACCCAGCTCGCGTACCACTTTAAATGGCGAACAG
>PBNY01000065.1 GCA_002723385.1 Oceanospirillaceae bacterium
CACGGAGCGGCAGTAATCGGTTTTGTTTGGGTTTTGGCGAATGCAAATTTAACCGGTTTTACTGCCGTTCTCATTTTCCACGCTTAAATGCGATGAACCTTTTATTTTTGTATCCCATTATTTCTGTATCCATGGCGTGTAGAACTGCATATCGCCACGCAGGTGTCGCGCTAGCAGCAGCGCTTGGCAGTAGGGCAACAGGCCAATCGGTACTTTTTCTTTCAGGTATGGATGCAGCAGTTCTTCGCGTTTCTTTTCCTGATAGTGGGTCAGAAAGGTTTTGCGGCCATCGTCACTGAGCCGAACGGCTCCGCTGGCTTCCTCGGTGAAGTCTTTGGGTTTGAGTTGTTGCCGATTGATAAGCGTCAGCACCAGTCGATCTGCCCAACCAGCTCGGAACTCCTCGATCAAATCGAGTGCCAGACCGGGTCGCCCTGGACGATCCTGATGCAGAAATCCAACGTACGAGTCTAGCCCCACACCTTGTAAGGCTGAAACGCAATCCTGGGTGATCATGGAATAGGCAAACGATAACAACGCATTCACCGGGTCAGTCGGTGGTCGTCGTATGCGGCCATTAAAGACAAATCCTTTGGCGCGAATACGCGTTTGCAACACACCAAAGTAGCTGTTGGCGGCATCCCCTTCGATGCCCATCAAACTGGCTCGACTGCTGGCATGGCGCGCATTTCTCAGGCTGGCAGCCAGTGAGTCCACGGCTTTTTTCAGTTCAGGTTGTTCACCGTGATTGCGCAGTTCACGCTGCAACGCTGAACGGCTGTTAGCGATTTTGGCAGCGATCATCAAACGCGCCACCGAGAGTGATTTTTCCTCATCGTCCGCCCAGCGGTACTGACTGCGCCGCAGCAGCACATTGCCCGTTTCCGGCCCTTGTACACGTGCCAGAAAACGTCCGTATTCGGTAAAAAAGCTCAGGCCAATACCTTGTTCGGTCAAATATCCCATCAGAAACGGCGATACCGACACACGCCCAAAACAGTGGATATTTTCCAACGCCAGTGAAGGGAACTGGGCCAGTTTCTGGTCACCTTGTTTGATAACAATGGTTTCCCGCTCTTTGTGGAGATAGGCCTCCTGGCGGGTGATATAGAGGGTATTAAGGAGTTTTTTCATTCCTTGAACAGCTCCTGTAGATATTCAGCAGAATGATCCAGTCTGGCGATGTCAGGCTGGCATTGTTCGATCAGCGAGCAGGCTTTGCAGCGCCTTTTATGCTCGGTGGGTGGCGGTGTTTGAGTGCTGGTTAGTACCGCTTTGGCATTTTCTATCACCTGTTCGGTGTGTGCTCGCAGAGAGGCATCAAACGCGACGATTTCACGGCGACGGGTCTCCCAATACCAGAGCGCGCCTTCGGTAATCGACACATCGCGCATTTCTTCCAGACAGAGTGCCTGGGCGCAGAGTTGCAACCGATCCCAGTCCTGGGTTTTGGCTTTGCCGCGTTTGTATTCCACCGGTATTAACCGGGCCGGTTGTTGGCTGCTGTCGATTTCGAGCAAGTCCATTTTTCCGCGCAGCCCCAGCAGTTGGCTGCTCAACATTACTGCTCGCTCATAGCGAACATCGCCCCGTTGTTCCGGCTCCCCGGCGTCTACTCGCTGATGTAACAGATTGCCTTCCGCAGTAAAGCGGTTATCGGCCCACGCCTGTTCCAGATGAATCAGTGCAAACTGCCGTGGACAGTAGGCGTAATGTTGAATCGCCGAGATGGCGAGGGTATGGCTGTCATCCATGACAAAGTCTCCTTTAAGTACGACTAGATCAGAGCCTCAACGCTGACACCGTTAGGCAGCTCTTCAGCATTTTGGGTGATCTGATAATCACTGAAGGATTTGGCCGGGCTGCCAGATTCACCGTTCACTCGCTCAACCTTGACCGTCTCAAACAGCTTGTGAGCGGGTGCGTTGCCCAGCGCACTTTCATGTTTGAACACATACAACTGACGTGCGCACATTTCACCACGCGCCGCAGAGCGGTCGTGCTCAAAGGCGTTAATCAGCGATTGCCACAGCAGTTGCAGGTCGTCTTCGGAGAATCCGGTTTTTTCTGCCAGCTTGGCCGAGATATAACCGTGCACCCGATAGAGACCGTACGGCACGATGTGCTTGCGGCCCATGGTGCGTTCTTTTTCGAGGTCTTTTTCGTTGGTAACTGCCATTCGGGTAATGGAAATCTCCAGCGGTACAATCGGGTCTTCGGATTTGGCAAAGGCAATCTGAATCGGGCCACGTACCTGACCAGCGTTGACTTCCGTGGTCATCACGGCACCGAAGGCGCGAACGTCAAAGAAGTTCTTGCACATCCAGCCGGTCAGTTCCTGGGCGATTTTTTGATCCTTCGGCAGTTTCTTGGCAACTGGCTCAATCTCCAACGCCTGATACGCTTTTTTGTGCTGGTTATTCAGAACCGACTTTTCCTGCATATAGATGTCGTATCCGGCCTCATCTTCTTTGGCCAAGGCAACAAAGTTGCGGATTTTGCGCTTCAGGCACACATCGGTCACCAGCCCCTGATTGGTTTCAGGATCAAGGCGCGGCATATTGCCTGCATCCGGGTCACCGTTAGGGTTGCCGTTGGTGACATCAAAAAAGAATACAAATTCGTAGCGGTTGGTAATGGCGGTCATTAGGCGTCTCCTTCCGTGGTATTTGTTGAAGTGGTGTCTGTTGCGTCGGCTTGATCGTTATCTTTCTCGTGTTTTTTAAACAGTTCGCTGCGTTGATGGTAATAACCAATGGCAAAGCGCCCTTGTGCTTCCAATCCCAGGCTTTTGGCAAAGCTAATGCCTAACTTGTCGATAATTTCCGTCAACTGTTTTTCCAGATTAATGGCCAGACCCGGCTTGTTTTTACGCACCTTGCCAAGGTGATTCTGGGCATTACGCAATAACAGCGGGAACACACTGGCTGGTGTCGCCGATGCCGCACCGTAATAACGATCACGAATGGTGGCGTTTACCAAGGTTCCCATGGAAGCCCGCTGTACCGACTCCAGCACAGCAAATAAACGCCCCAGCAAATAACCGGGGTCTTGGTTTTCAATATCCAGGCTCACGAATAGCTCCTTGTGATGTGATTCTTTGGTGGGTTGTATCGATGTTGAGTGTGTCAGGCGTTCTTTCCGCACCAGAACGGCTTTGCAAAGCGCCACACGCAGGCTGGAAATATCGCCATCGGCACGAAAGCGCATCACCAAATTGGCCAGCAAACTGTGCGGATAACGCTGGCCGGTTAAAATCGCGCGGGCCAACTCACCGGCCAGATGCGGAGAGGCGTCGTCCTGTTTCGGTTTGGCACCGGGACGATGCGTAACAATTTCGTTAATCAGCCGCCAGATGCTGGGTTCGGTTTTCCATGGCAGCGGCTCCATCAGCATATCCTGATAGTGTTGTGCCAGCCGTTTGGAAAACTGATCCAGCGTACTGGTTTCCCAGAAGCGAACGGATAAACGTGCAGCATTGGGAGCCAGACCAAGTACGTAGATTTTGGTATCCGGTTTTAAATCTGCGCCGATTTCTTGCAGCGGCTTACCCTGAGCCAATTGCGAAAACGCCGACGCCAGCTTGCGATGCTCGGATTCATCAGCAGTGGCTGAACTTTTCTTTTTGTCGATCACCGGAGGGCTGGAAAATATCCCGGAACACATGGCTTCGGCAGCTTGTGCCTGTTGCGCAGTATCGGCTTCCGCCCAGAACACCACGGTGGTATCGCCGATATTCACACGCTGGCGATTGTCATCACTGCGGCGGAGCAAATAATTTAATGCGGTGCCATACGCAAAGGCGGCCTTGTCGGAAACCGGGGCGTTCATACCCTGCTTTTTATGGTGCGAGGTAAACGCATCCAGATTGAAGGACACCAGCGATGCACCGGATGACTGCGCCCCATTCACGCCTTTGATGGATGGATGCAGAGCAACTGCTGGCGACATATCTCCAGTCACAAGACACATTTGCTCTTCCCCACCAGCGCTGGCCAACTGTTTGGCACGAATGGCCTTGGCCGCCGGACGCTCGTGAATAAACCGCTGCGCGTCACCCTCCAACTGAAACACCAGATTGGAGTCCAGCATTTCTTCTGTAATCAATTTTTGACGTGTTTCACCTTCGGGCAGCCATTGATCGAGAAAAGCCAGCAAAGCCACCAGCCCTTCATCGTCAGCATCGCTGAGCCATTCGTGGTGATAGGCCTTGAAGGCTTCATGGGTTTTACGGGTACGTTCCTGTTCTTTTTCGGTTTCGCCTGCGGTCACGCCCAGCACATAGCCGGTTTTATCCCAGAGAAAACAGGGCGCAATATTCACCGCTCGCTTGGGTGGTTGCGGCACCAGACGCACGGATGGCCGGGGCTTTTTGCCACTGGTATCCATCAGGTTCACGACGTCAACCAGCTCACCTTTCGGGTTAATCACCAGGGCGTAACTGATTTTTTCCTGACTGAATCCGTACGGGGCCAACTCGGTATTGCCCTGCTCTGCCAGCCGGTCGTAATAGGTGTTCAGTGCCGAGAGGATCATGCCTTGACCTCCTCTGTTCTGAACGGCGGTACTTCAATCAGGCCATCACGCATCTGGGCACGGAAGTAATGCGGCGTGACTTCCTTGCCAAAGTCAAAATCGTGCAGCATCCAGCCCAGGTCTTTCTCACCCGCCAACGCATCGTTCGGCGTTGGCATCTGATCGTCGGTTTCGATCAATTCAAAATCCGCCGGAAACTCTCGCACCCCTAGACAAGGCGCATGAAAATACTGCCCTCTGCGGGCGCGGCGATTGAATTGATCCAGATGCTTGCCGACGTTATCCGATTCATCGGCGCGATGCGTCAAGGTGAAATGCGCTTCGATGACATATTCCACATCACGCAGCACTGTTGCAGCACGTTGCTGGCGATCCTGATCGACATAACTGACCAAACCGCCGGTATTGCCGGACTTTATATGCTTTTTAACGGTGGCCGCAGAGAGTTTGCTGCCCACTTCATTGCGACGAATGGATTCAAACCGGATCGGTTTCAGGACGTGAATTTTGTCGATATGCCAGCGAATCGCCGGTTTCCAGTGAATGGCTTCCAGAATGCCTCTGGCCGCCGAGGGTGTGATGACGTCGTAACTGACGCGCTCCACTTTCATTTCAGGCCGGGTAAAACAGGCACGTTCACCCCAGACCTTGAGTTTGATTCCGTATGCCATTAAACCTCCTGTGGCACTGTTTCCGTTATGGCGACTCGATTAGCGCACTTGTCAGAGTACGGTCGTCTCTGAATCCAAATAAGCCGGATTGTCCCAACTCAAGCCACATTCCTGATCGTACAGGCTGGCATTATCCAACACCAAAAACTGATCACCAAAGCGTTCTGGCTGGATGGCACGGACAGCCCCGTACTGCCGCAATGCGTTTAATGCCTGTTCAGGCACTTGCACCAGATAGCCTTGTAGCTGACGGGCGATACCGCCAGCGTATTCTCTGTATTCCAGGTCTTTCAGCAGTTGCTCAACCTTGCTGGGTGAATCGTTATCACCATCACAGTAAGGCACAATCACTGGCTGCATATTGCTTTCGATCATCTGGAAGCGCTGGGCCATCTGGTCGTAGCCAATATCCAGGCTGCTCGGGTCATTCAGGTCGACAAACGCACAATCCAGAATGGACTTGGCATCCAGCGCCTTGCCCTTTAACCAGTACACCTGTTTGAAGTAATCCTGAATGGCGGCAATCGACAGCAGGTTATCCGCATGGGTTCGATAAACCGTTTTAAAGGCACTGGCAAACTGTTCCACTTCCGGCGGGATCGACCACTCGGCATCCGGTTTAAAAACCCTGACCCTACTTTCTTCTATGGGCCATTCCTTATTGCGGTTGCAACGACCAGCGGCCTGAGCGATGGAGTCCAGCCCGGCTTCCGCCCGATAAACCGTTTTGAGTGATATATCGACACCCGCCTCAATCAGCGAGGTGGAAATCAGACGCACCGGCTTGCCGTCATCAAGCCACTGACGAATCTCGGCAAGCTTGCTTGAACGGTGTTTGGCGCACATCAACGTGGTGAGATGCGCGGCTCCTCCAGCCTCTTTAATCCGGTCGTAGAGTGCCCGTGCATGACGACGATTATTGACGATACAAAGCACCTGCTCTTGTTGAAGCAGCTCCTCAACCAACTGGTCGTCGTTACGCTCGCCTATGTACTCGACCATAACCCGTTCAAGGCTCTTGTGCAGTTGGATCGGATCTGGGGCCAGTTCTCTGACGTTTTCCAGACCGTTTTCAAAGCCGTCTTCTTGCTCCAGCGCTGGTTGGGTGGCGGTACACATCACCAGACTGGTTCGATAGTTCAGCGCCAGCTCCTTGATCATGGCCACGCACGGACGCAGTAGCTTGGTCGGCAAGGTCTGCGCCTCGTCCAGAATCACCACTGAATTGGCGATGTTATGCAGCTTACGGCAGCGGGACGAGCGATGGGCAAACAGGCTCTCGAAGAATTGCACCGCCGTGGTCACAACAATCGGCGATTCCCAGTTTTCGGCGGCTTCGCGCAGCTTGTCTTTACTGGACGGGTTATCCGACTGGATGGCATCGGTATTAAACGCGCTGTGATGCTCCAGCAAATTAGCGTCGTCATGATCAAGCCCCAGCGCCTTGCGCCATTCCTGCGCGTTTTGCTCGACAATACTGGTAAAAGGAATCACCAGAATCACCCGCCGCTGACCATGACGAACCGCGTGATCAAGCGCAAACGCCAGCGACGACAAGGTTTTTCCTCCGCCTGTGGGCACGTTGAGTGAAAACAAACCTGGTTCCAATTCAGCGCGCTGTTTAACGGTATTAAGAATGTTTTTTCGAATGCCATTAATGCCTTGATCAGACTGAAATCCAGGCTGGTTTAAATAGACATCGAGGCGGGCTTTTAACTCACCAAGCGACAGGTATTGAGTGTTTCGCTGAGGTTGATTATCTATCTTGCGATAGAAAGCATCGGTATCAAGAAAATCCGCATCCACCAGACAGGAATAGAGCATCCGTCCCAGCACTGAAAACTGAAACGCAATCTCTTTCTCAGTGGTACACGGCTGCATGGCAAGATTCGGCTGGCTCGATAGCTGGATTTCCTGCTGCCAGTCACTGTGCAACTGCGGCAGCGTTGCCTTCAGGCGTGTATCAAGAGCAGTTATACGCCACTTGTTCTGCCCCTCCCTACGATCCGCCAAACCGGCATGGTGGCCTGCGATGCAATAGGCGAGCAGCAAGCCAAGCACTGGATTCTGGCAGTGTTTGATGGCGATCAACGCGCCATGGGTTGAGTGATCAACCTTGATCTTTGAACCTCGTAAACGCTGCTGAAATTCTTCGGTGTATTTACCCAGATCGTGAAGCAAGCCAGCAATACGGGCCAGTTCCTGAGCGTTGAAATGGCTGGCTTTGTCTGCCGCCAGTTCGCCTACGTCTTTGAGGTGGGATTCGAGGGTTTGCCATTGGGATTCTGGCAAATCGGTAGCGGAGTGGGCATACCAACAACATCCATTGCGCTTCATACAGTTTCCTTTCTTTATCTACATACCGAATGAATCAGACCATGTAGAGGCCAGCTGTACCAGCGTCCAATCGGGGTCTATAGAAAAATGCGCCCGTGAAGGACGCGACAGCCCACGTTGTGGCGAGCATCCACGCCATAGCGGTTTCGATCCACGCGTCCGCGTAGGACGCGACCAGCACATTGGCGGAACCAGCCAGTTCGTTATTGTTTCGATCCACGCGTCCGCAAAGGACGCGACGTCCAAAACCGGCGCTGGCACCAGTCGATACGGGTTTCGATCCACGCGCCCGCGAAGGGCGCGACCCGAATACACTTTCAGCGAGGCTCAAAAGATATCTGTTTCGATCCGCGCGCCCGCGAAGGACGCGACGCTTTTTTCTTCAAGTCGTGGATCCGGATATCTTGTTTCGATCCACGCGTCTGTGAAGGACGCGACCGACTCAAACAATGATGCATCCGGGAGAGTCAAAGGTTTCGATCCACGCGTCTGTGAAGGACGCGACCTGTTTGCACTGCCAGACATCGGCACGATCGTAGGTTTCGATCCACGCGTCTGTGAAGGACGCGACTGCTACGGCGGTGCGCAAAACGCTCAATTTGTCCAGTTTCGATCCACGCGTCTGTGAAGGACGCGACTGATTAGCACCCACCCGTCAGACGCTACACCGCCAGTTTCGATCCACGCGTCTGTGAAGGACGCGACGGGCCAGTTGTATATTTGTCCAATGATTATGCACTGTTTCGATCCACGCGTCTGTGAAGGACGCGACTCCGCGAACAGTACGCGGCGAACCGCTTGAACATGGTTTCGATCCACGCGTCTGTGAAGGACGCGACTACGCCTCTCTGATTCGCTCTGCCTTTTTACCTGTGTTTCGATCCACGCGTCTGTGAAGGACGCGACCAGCAACAAAACCCATGCCGCCAGGCATCTGGAGCGTTTCGATCCACGCGTCTGTGAAGGACGCGACATTCGGAGCGCTCTGTTGTTGTTGGTTATCTGGGGTTTCGATCCACGCGTCTGTGAAGGACGCGACCGTTGGTATTGTTACTGGGGGGGCGCTCATTTTTTGTTTCGATCCACGCGTCTGTGAAGGACGCGACAGCTGCAGTGTAAGTTCAAGATTCAGCGGTGAAAAGCAAACAGCTTGCGCTAACACTTCCCCATGTTGACATCCGAAACATACAAGAGCATTAGAACCCCAAAACTCTAGGCATATCAGGTACTTAAAGAAGCGCTAACCCAACCGGAATTGAATGTTCACCAATGGTTAGCACCTGTACGACCAGAGCCGGATGCCGCCTCACCCCCCAATCACCGCCGCAACCACTGAGATTTCCACCAACAAAGCTTCACGGGCCATGCTCGCTTGTACGCAGGCACGTGCTGGCGCATGGCCTTCTGGTACCCAGGCGTCCCAGACTTCGTTCATTTCGGCGAAGTCTTTCATGTCTTTGATGTAGATGGTGGCTGACAGCATGTGCTCACGGCTGCTTCCGGCTTTCTCCAGCAGGTCATCCACTTTAGCCAGCATGGTGGCGGTTTGTTCCTTGATGCCTTGGGTGGCGTCGCTACAAACCTGCCCGCACAGGTAAACGGTGCCGTTGTGTTTCACGATACGGCTCATGCGTTGTTTGGTTTCAATACGTTCGATCACGATGATTATCCTTTGAAAATAAAAAATCCCGTCTGCTCCAGAGGGCACAAACGGGATGTAAACAGGTTAACTTTCGACGTTTAAAACAAGCGTCTAATAAACACGCGGTACCCGTCGGGTCACGCCAGTGAACAGGTGATAGGCAATGGTGTCGCAGTGGGCCGCCACGTCGTTGGCATCGATTTGCTCTCCCCACAATTCCACTTTGCTACCGACATCGGCGCCGTCAATATCGGTGAGGTCGACGGTGATCATGTCCATGGACACTCGGCCAATCAGTCGTGTGCGCTGGCCATCCACCGCCAATGGTGTGCCATCCACGGCTTGTCTCGGATAGCCGTCGGCGTAGCCAATGGCAACGGTACCCACACGAGTCGGTTTGTCGGCCACAAAGCGGCTGCCGTAACCCACGCTTTCACCGGGTTGTACCCAGCGAGTGGCAATCACGGCGGATTCCAGGGTCATGCCTGGCTTCAAACGGGAAGAGTCCGCGTTGTCGGTTTCCAGTGGTGATGCGCCATACAGCATGATGCCCGGTCGTTGCCACTGCTGACGCGCAAACGGGTGAGCCAACAACGCAGCGGAATTGGCCAAACTGAAGTCCACGTCCAACCCTTCTACAGCGGCCAACAGTCGATCTACCTGGGTGTTCGGATTGATGCCCGCAGGCGCATCCAGGTCAGCATTGGCGAAGTGGCTCATGACCACGATGTTGCCAATTTCTGGCATCGACTGAGCCTGACGCACCACGTTACCGGCCACTTCCGGATCGAAACCCAGACGATGCATGCCAGAGTCGATCTTGATCCAGACGTTCAGTGGCACCGGCAACGCCGCTTCGCGAATGTGCGCCAGCTGTTCCGGTCTATGCACGGCCGTCCAGAAGCCCTGCTCGGCGATCACAGGCAGCTCATCGGCGGTGAAAAAGCCTTCCAACAGCAGGATCGGTTTCTGAATGCCGCCCTGACGCAGTTCCAGCGCCTCTTCGATACAGGCTACCGCAAATGCCGGTACATGAGGCTCCAGTGCCTGGGCAACACGCACGGCTCCATGACCATAGGCATCCGCCTTGATCACTGCCAGCGCCTGACCTGATTCAGGACACAGGGAGGTCGCCAGCTGAAAATTATCAACGATGTGTTCGAGATGCACTCGAGCAACGGCTGGACGGGACATACTTCAACTCCACTCAATTCGCCGGGCGATCAGACCGCCAGGATGGCTTCAACTTCAATATCAGCGTCTTTTGGCAATGCTTTGACAGCATAGGCCGCACGGGCTGGATAGGGTTCGTCAAAGTAACGCGCCATGACTTCGTTCACCTGTGGGAAAAACGCCATATCGGACAGGAGTATGGTCAGTTTAACGGTGTTCCCCAGGGTGCCACCAGCGGCTTTGGCAACGGCATCCAGGTTGTCGAACACCTGTACAGCCTGGGCTTCAAAAGACTCTGTCACCATTTCCATGGTTTCCGGGTTCAGCGGAATCTGACCGGACAGAAACACCATATCCCCGACTTTCACAGCCTGGGAGTAGGTACCAATGGCTGCCGGTGCCTTGTCGGTAGAAATAATGGTTTTGTTGCTCATAACGACCTCTGCGTGAAAATGTGCTTGTTATTTCGGTATTACAAATAGCGATGTACGGACAGCCCTTCGGTGTCGATGTCCGGGGCTTGCTCGTTAACAATGTCAGCCAGCAGGCGTGCGGAACCTTGCGACATGGTCCAGCCCAGCGTTCCGTGCCCGGTGTTGGTGAACAGCTTCTTGATCGGGGTTTTACCGATCACCGGCACACTGTCTGGCGTCATCGGACGCAAACCACACCAGAATTCAGCGTTTTCAAGATCACCAGCACCCGGAAACAGATCTCCCACTACAAACTCGGTTGGCTTGCGACGCGACTCATCAAGGCTGAGGTCAAACGACGCAATCTCAGCAGTTCCACCGACCCGAATGCGGTCATCAAAGCGTGTGACCGCCACCTTGTAGGCTTCGTCCATCACAGTGGATTGAGGCGCCTTGCTTTCGTCCAGAATCGGCAAGGTCAGGGAGTAGCCTTTCATCGGATAAATCGGCAGCTGAATACCCAACGGTTTTACCAGCAGTGGTGAGTAACTGCCCATACACAAAACGTAGGCATCGGCAGTCAAACGACCGTTAGAAGTCATGACTGACTGGATTTCGTTGTCCACCGTTTCCAGCGCCTGGATTTCGGTATTGAGCAGGAAGTTGACGCCAATATTCTTGCACGCCTCGGACAGCGCCAGCGTGAACTTGCGGCAGTCGCCGGTGGCATCGTTCGGGAACATCAGCCCGCCAACGAACTTGTCAGACACATTGGCCAGTGCCGGTTCGTGCTGAATACAGGTGGCATGGTCGATGACCTCATGCTCCACACCGCACTCGCGCAAGGACGCCAGATCAGCACCGATGGAGTCCATCTTTTCCTGATCCCGAAACAACTCAATGGTGCCTTGCTGACGCTGATCGAAATGCAGCGGCAACTCGCTTTCAAGGCTCTCAAAACAGGCGCGGCTGTACTCAGACAAGCGCAACATACGATTCTTGTTAACGCGATAGGCGTCTTCGCTGCACTGGCCCAGCATTTTCACCATCCAGCCAGCGGTATGGGCATTCATGCCGGTTGAGCTGACCAGAATCGGCGCCAGATCCTGCATCATCCATTTCACCGCCTTGAACGGAATACCCGGCGCGGCCCATGGATTGGTATAGCCATAAGACAGCATTCCGGCATTGCCGTAGCTGGTCTCATCAGCAACACCCGGCTGGCGATCCACTACAATCACCTCATGACCTGACTTGGCCAGATACCAGGCCGAAGACACCCCTAATACACCACCACCCAATACCAGAATTTTCATATGGCCATCTCACTCAAAAGTCTTCAGATACTGAACCAGCGGCAACCGCGTTCGATCGCGCACCGTCTTCTGTCCAGTCGATGAAAAAATAGTAACCGCACAGACACGAAAAAAGACTCCGTTTTAAGCAAGAATACAGGTAAAAACTCTGTGTTTTTTATGTTTAATAGAGCATTACAAGGCAGAAATAAAAACAATACACAGCGAGGGGTAAGAGATGGCTATCAAAGCAGACAAAACACGAACGCTGGACCGACTCGACAAACGCATCCTGTCGGAGCTGCAACGCGATGGACGTATCAGTTATGTGGAGCTGGCAGACCGGATTGGACTCAGCTCAACGCCGTGCATGGAGCGAGTAAAAAGACTGGAAAAGGAAGGTTACATAGAAGGCTACTATGCCCGGCTGAACCCGCAGAAACTGGGCTACAACATGCTGGTGTTCGTGGAAATCTCCCTCTCCTACCAATCGCCGGACGCGTTCCAGAAATTCAATCAGGCGGTTGGACTGCTGCCCTATATTCTTGAGTGTCACTTGGTGTCTGGCGATGCCGACTACCTGATCAAGGCACGTATCAACGATATGTCGGAATACCGGGCCTTATTAGGCGACATGCTACTGACACTGCCCGGCGTAAAAAACTCCAAGAGCTATATCGTGATGGAAGAAGTGAAGGAATCAGCGCTGTTACCCGTCAAAGAGGGGTAGCAAAACCATCGCCCGGGCTGACATTGTTAACATTGTCAAAACGATCGAAAGTCAGCCCGGCTCCGCACCGGTTCAGCTGGCCGGTGTGTCGTTTGGATAACGGGTGACCTTGAGGCTGTCCTTGATCTTCTTCAGGTGACCGTGAAAATCCACCCCGCGACGCAGGGTGACGCCGGTGGCCAACACGTCCAGCAATGTCAACTGGACGATGCGAGACGTCATTGGCATGTAGACATCGGTGTCTTCCGGCGTCGGAGCCGCCAGCAACACCGTGCACTCTTCAGCCAGTGGCGAGTCCATGGCCGAGATACCAATCACGGTTGCACCATTCGTCCGGGCAATCTGGGCAATTTCCACCATATCGCGGGTGCGTCCGGTGTAAGAGATCACCACAATAACATCACCGGTGGCGGCGGAGGCCGCCACCATGCGCATCATGAGTACGTCGTCGTAGGCCGTGACCGGCAGATTGAACCGAAAGAACTTGTGCTGGGCGTCCATGGCCACCGGGCCAGACGCTCCCAGTCCGAAAAACGCAATCTGCTTGGCTTGAATCAGATAGTCCACGGCACGATTGATCAGCGCCGGATCGACCGACTTGCGCGACTCGTCCAGCGCCACCATGGTCGATGTAAAGATCTTGTCGGTGTACTCCTCGGCACTGTCGTCCTGCTCTACCATGCGACTGACGTACGGCGTACCACCGGCCAGACTTTGCGCCAATTGAATCTTGAAGTCCGGAAAGCCGACCGTTTCAAAGTTACGGCAAAAACGGTTCACCGTCGGTTCACTAACGGAAGCAGCCTGTGCGAGCGTCGCAATACTCATGCGAGTGGTGCTTTTCGGGTCTGCCAGAATCACATCGGCAACCTTGCGTTCAGACTTGTTGAGACCTTCCAGACGGGTTCGGATCAGATCAAGCAGATTCATGTTGGGTCAGCACACTCTCTTACAAAAGCTTGTTATTTAACTACATCACGTAATGGAACAGTAACAGTTTTACGGCTGTAGTGGCAGTTAATGCGGTTTTCAGGCCGCTAATGCATTCGTCACTGCAACATTTTGTTGTAATTTTCATAAATTAAAGAATTGAAAACAACATCAAAGCCCGTAAACTAACCATAGTGTTATAAACATAACCACATAAACGGTACCTGCCATGTCCTCACAAGATCATCTTTGCGACATTGTGATTTTCGGCGCCGCTGGCGATCTGGCCCAGCGCAAATTGATTCGAGCCCTGTTTCAACTCGATCGTGCTGGCTTGCTGAATGAACACAGTCGCATCATTGGCGTTGCCAGAGATGAATACGATCAGGAAGGCTTTGCCAAGCGCTGCAAGAGCAGCCTGGAACGATTCGTTGATTCCACTTACCTCAAGTCCGATGCCTGGGAGCACTTCAAACAGCGCCTGGAATACAGCTGCATCAACCTGACTCAAAAATCAGAGTTTGACCATCTGGCAGACTGTCTGAATCAGCGCACCGACAGCACCCGCATTTTCTACTACGCTCTACCCGCCTCTCTCTATGGCGTTACCAGTGAAAATCTGCACGCCAGTGGCTGCCTGAACGACCAGGCTCGCGTGGTACTGGAAAAACCCATCGGTCACGACCATGAATCCTCCAGCCAGATCAACAATCAGGTCGGTGAATTCTTCAAGGAAAGCCAGATTTATCGCATCGACCATTACCTGGGAAAAGAGACGGTTCAGAACCTGATCGCACTGCGCTTTGCCAACCCCTTGTTCGGTTCCCAATGGAAGCAAAGCCATATCTCCCACGTTGAAATCACCGTGGCTGAAAAAGTCGGTATTGAAGGTCGCTGGGGTTACTTCGACAAGGCCGGGCAAATGCGCGACATGGTACAAAATCACCTGCTGCAACTGCTGTGTCTGACCGCCATGGACCCGCCCGCTGACTTGTCAGCCGATTCCATCCGTGACGAGAAAGTGAAGGTGCTGCGAGCACTGCGACCGATTTCTCGCGACATGCTGTACTCCCACGTGGTTCGTGGACGCTACACCCGCGGTTTGATCGACGGTCAGCCAGTCCCCGGCTACATGGAAGAAGAAGGCGCCAACCCGGATAGCACCACCGAGTCGTTCGTCGCCCTGAAGGTCGAAATCAACAACTGGCGCTGGGCGGGCGTGCCGTTTTATCTGCGCACCGGCAAACGGATGCCGGACAAGCTGTCGCAGATCACGGTGCACTTCAAACGTCAGCCACACCATATCTTCGACGAAAACCAGCGCGACCTGGCACGCAACAAACTGATCATTCGCCTGCAACCGGACGAAGGCATCTCCTTGCAGATCCTGAACAAGGACCAGGGCCTCGGCAAGGGCATGCGCCTGCGCAGCGAACCGCTGCAACTGAGTTTCTCCCAGGCCTTTGGCCAGACGCGCATCCCGGACGCCTACGAACGCCTGCTACTGGAAATCACCCAGGGCAATCAGTACCTGTTCGTGCGCCGCGATGAAATCGAACACGCCTGGAAATGGTGCGACCAGCTGCTGGACACCTGGGAACACGACGGCCCACGCATTCAACCCTACTCAGCAGGCAGCTGGGGCCCCAAGGCCTCGGACCTGCTGGTATTCAAAGACGGAAATACCTGGCATGAAGATGACTGATCCATCCGGCGAACAGGCGCTCAATCTGACACTGCCCGAACACATCCGGTTCGAGAGCAATACTGACCGGGCCAGGCTGGCGGGCCGACTGGCTAAACACATCGCCACACAACTGCGCTACGACATCGACGCCGAAGGCAAGGCCACACTGGTGGTCTCAGGCGGCTCGACACCGGTCGCCATGTTCGAACAGCTCAGCATGCTGGAGCTGGACTGGTCGCGCGTCATCATCACGCTGGCCGATGAACGCTGGGTCAGCCCGGAACATAAAGACAGCAACACAGCCTTGGTTCAGCGTCACTTGTTGCAGAACAAGGCCGCAGCTGCCCGGTTTATCCCCTTGTGGCAACCCGGCAGCACCGCCGAAGAGGCCGTACAAGCCTGTCATGAACGCCTGTCAGGGCTTGGAAAATGCATCTCGGCACTGATACTCGGCATGGGCAACGATGGCCACACAGCGTCCTTGTTCCCCTGCTCTGACGATCTGAACAACGCTTTTGCCTGCCGCCAGGACTGCGCGGCAGTCACCCCGGCCACAGCACCCTGGCCTCGCATGACCCTGACACCCAAACGACTACTGAACAGCCGCTTGCGTGTCCTGTATGTGTGCGGAAATGACAAGCTGGAAACGCTCGCTCACGCACTCGATATCAACGACCCGAAGACCATGCCAGTCAGTCTGTTCCTGAGACAGCCGCTGGAGATCTTCTGGGCACCCTGAGCAAGGATCCGACATGACTGATCTAACTTACCCAACCCGGCTGACCGACCGCATCGACGAACTGGTTCAGCTGGCCCCGGTGATTCCGGTACTGACCATCAAGCGCATCGAAGATGCCGTCCCCCTGGCCCAGGCTCTGGTCGCCGGTGGCCTGCCGGTGCTGGAGGTCACCCTGCGCAGTCCCGTGGCCTTGCAGGCCATTGAAGCGATTGCCGAACAGGTACCCGAAGCCGAAGTGGGTGCAGGTACCGTCTTGAATCCCGGCGACTTCGATCGCGCGGTTGCCGCAGGCAGTCGCTTTATCGTCTCACCGGGCATCACCGGCGAGTTGCTGGATCATGCATGTACCTCCAGCGTGCCGCTGTTACCGGGTATTCAGACCGTGTCCGAGCTGATGGAAGGCATTCAGCGCGGCTATCAGAGATTCAAGTTTTTCCCGGCAGAAATTGCCGGAGGCACCGGTGCGCTGAAAGCGATTGCCGGGCCATTTGCCGATGTTCGCTTCTGCCCCACTGGCGGCATTCGCGCACATACCGCCGCAGACTATCTGGCATTACCCAATGTCATGTGTGTTGGCGGTACCTGGCTGGCTCCCAATGACCTGGTTGAACAAGGTGACTGGGATGCCATCCGTGAACTCGCCAGAGCCTGCAGCCCGCATTAAATGCGAGAAAATATGAGCGGCAAAAAACCGTATTTCATACGAATTAAAGGACTCCAGTCGACTGGAAAAAATACGTGCTAACCAAAGTTCAGGCAGAACGCAGGCAGAGCACAGAAAGTGCCCATGCCTTGTTCTGCGTTTTATTCACTACCGCTGACTGAGGCCAATGTGAATACGCTGGCACCTTGTTCGGCACAGCTGACCTGCTGACGCATGGGCGCGAACAGTTCCCGTCCCATGCCATGATGATGCCGTGGCATCACACTCGCCGGAGCATGCTCTCGCTGCTGCCAGTCGCCGCTGTCGCTGATCAGAGCCAGCTCGCCCGACTCCGCATTCAACCGAATCCAGTCACCGGAGCGTACTTGGGCCAGTGGCCCGCCCCGAGCTGCTTCAGGCCAGACATGGATCGCAGCGGGCACTTTGCCGGATGCTCCGGACATGCGTCCGTCGGTCACCAGAGCTACCTTGAAACCACGATCCTGAAGAATGCCAAGGTACGGGGTCAGCTTGTGCAGTTCCGGCATACCGATCGCCTGCGGCCCCTGATAGCGAACCACAGCGACGAAGTCCCGTTCCAGATCACCGCGCTTGAACGCAGCCGCCAGATCGTCCTGATCTTCAAACACAATCGCTTCGGCCTCGACCACACGGTGCTCTGGTGCAACAGCGGAAACCTTGATCACACCACGCCCCAGGTTGCCTTCCAGAAGCTTCAGGCCGCCGTTTTCACTGAATGGTTCAGACACCGGGCGCAACACGGATTCATCCAGCGAAGTCCGGGGTCCGTCTCGCCACACCAGCTTGCCATCATCGAGGAACGGTTCCCTGGTATAGCGCGACAGGCCATGCCCCACCACCGTCATCACGTCTTCGTGCAGGTAACCACCAGCCAGCAGCTCACGCACCAGATACGACACGCCGCCTGCGGCCTGAAAGTGGTTGATATCAGCTTCGCCGTTGGGATAAATCCGCGTCAGCAGCGGCACAGCGGATGACAGCTCAGAGAAATCATCCCAGTTGATCTGCACCCCGGCTGCCTGGGCAATCGCCACCAGATGCAGCGTGTGGTTGGTGGAACCGCCAGTCGCCAGCAAGGCCACTACAGCATTGACCAGTGAGCGTTCATCCACGATCTCATACAACGGTGTAAAACGCCCGTTAGGAGCCGTCAGACGCACCGCTTGTTGTGCCGCTTCTTTGGTCAGGGCATTACGCAGCGGCGTTCCCGGATTCACGAACGATGAACCTGGCAGGTGCAAGCCCATTACTTCGACCACCATCTGGTTGCTGTTGGCGGTGCCGTAGAAAGTGCACGTACCTGCGCCGTGGTAAGAATCCGATTCGCATTGCAGCAGCTCGTCTCGCCCCACCTTGCCTTCGGCATAGAGCTGGCGAATGCGCGCTTTTTCCTTGTTGGGCAGGCCACTTTGCATCGGCCCGGCAGGCACAAACAAGGTGGGCAAGTGGCCGAAACGCAGCGCGCCCATCAGCAATCCGGGCACGATCTTGTCACAAACACCGAGGTACAAAGCCGCATCAAACATGTTGTGTGACAGGCCAACAGCGGTAGCCATTGCGATCACATCCCGGCTAAACAGGCTCAGTTCCATCCCCGGCTGCCCCTGGGTAACGCCGTCGCACATGGCCGGCACGCCACCTGCGAACTGGGCCACCGACCCCATTTCAGCCACCGCAGCGCGAATCTGATCGGGAAAGGCTTCAAATGGCTGATGAGCCGACAGCATGTCGTTATATGACGAAACAATGCCAACGTTCACGGCGTTGACCATTTTCAGCGACTGCTTGTCCTGAGCATTGCAGGCAGCGATGCCGTGGGCCAGGTTGCCGCAAGACAGTTGAGTACGATGAACACCAGCCTGCTCGGCCTGCTTCATCTGATCCAGATAGGCACGACGGCTGTGTTTGCTGCGCTCAATGACGCGTGCGGTGACCCGCTCAACGATGGAATTCATTCACCTCTCCCGAATCAATTCGTTAGGCCGGAAAGCCAGATTATTGTCTCAATCCCGAACAATTTATGTAAACTTACCAAATTAAAGTCCAAAAATTGATTGATTTTCAACCTGATTGATAATATTTATTAAAAAAAACAACAAAACAACCACATTACAGGGTAATCATCATGGCCATACGCGTTGCTATCAATGGTTTTGTCGATGGATTCACTCAGGGGCCGCCTGCCTGATGGATTTTTCATCCATAACAGGGCGCGTTAATTCATTGAGGAGCCTGTTAGTGAAACTGAACCCGGCTTTTCAGTATCAGCTGTTTCAAATCCACCACAAGATCACGCTGCAAGCTGCGGATCGTCAGCAGCAAGGAATCCGCCTCATCGCCTGAACGGTCCTGTTTGTGTTGAACCACCTGCTCGGCCAGTTGATGAATTTCCTTGTGAAGCAGGTTGATGTGTTCGACTCCGGCATGATCTGAACCGGGTTCTTTTTCAAATCCGGCCAACCAGCAACCAAAACGGCAGTCAGCAGGGTCAAGAACCGGCGGTTCTGCACGATCACCCCGGATGTACTTTTCCAGCCGGGTCACCCAGGCACGGTGCTCCACAATCGCATGGACAATCATCTCGTCTTCAGGTCTGGCCTTTGAACTTTGCTGCCAACGAGGGTCCGGTTGCCATCGTTCAAGCCAGTCACCCATGTCGTCGGCAGGCATGGGGTGAGCAATGGCATACCCTTGTCCCAATTCGCAGCCCATCATCAGCAGCATTTCGCCATGTTCGAGGGTCTCGACACCTTCAGCGATGACCTGTTTCCTGAACGACCTGGCCAACCCCAGTACACCATCAAGAATGGCGAGGTCATCCGGATCATCCAGCATGTCACGCACAAAACTCTGGTCGATCTTCAGCATGCGAGTCTGAAGCCGCTTCAGGTACGTCAGTGATGAGTAACCGGTGCCAAAGTCATCCAGCACAAAATGAATGCCCATTTCCCGGCAATCCTGAATCACGTGGCCGACGTGGGCAATGTCTTCCAGGGCGCTGGTTTCGAGTATTTCCAGTTCCAGGCAGGACGGGTCAACCGCCGGACAAGCTGACAGGCTGGCGCACAAGTTCTGGAAGAAGTCCGGCTGCTGCAAGTGGTATCCATTGACGTTGATGCTGACCGACAGGCCAATCCCTTGAGCCTGCCAGCGTTCAAGCTGTGCCAGTACGTCTTTCAGTACCCAGTCTCCCAGCTCGATGATCAGTTCATGGTTTTCGATCAGGGGCAGGAAGTTGACGGGTAACAGAAGGCCTCGCTCCGGGTGATTCCAGCGAATCAAAGCTTCCACTCCCACTACCTGACCGGTACGCATGTTCACTTTCGGTTGATAATGCAGCACGAACTCGTTGTTTTTCAGAGCTGACTCAATACGAGAAAGGCTATCAACCTGATCCCGGACTGATCGATCTTTCTCCAGGTCGAACACGTGATAGCGATTCTTGCCGCTCTGCTTGGCCTGATACATGGCCTGGTCGGCCTGACGCAGCAACTGATCGGCGTCGACTTCTTCTTTTTGTGGGTAAAAGGTCACGCCGACGCTGGCACTGACATGAACTCGATGGCCGTTCACTACAAGAGGAGCAGATGCTACGTTTAACAACCGTTTTAGCACCAAATGACAGTTACATTTGTCTGCTATATCCAGCATGGCAATGGCGAACTCATCACCACCAATACGGGCAATGGTGTCACCTTCACGCAGTGCAGCCACAAAGCGGCCAGAGAGATCAACCAGCAATTGATCACCAACGTCATGACCAAACGAATCGTTGACGAGTTTGAACCCGTCCAGATCCAGATACGCCACCGCCAGCAGAGTGTCATGACGGTGAGACTGCACCATAGCTTGATGCAGTCGGTCGGCCAGCAAGATCCGGTTGGGTAGCGACGTCAGTGCATCGTAGTGTGCCGAATGTTCCAGCTGTTGCTGGTGTTGTTTTTGCGCCGTGATGTCTGAGAACAGGCCCAGATAGCGATGAACCTGGTCATCGTCGTCATACAAAGCACTGATGGTCAGCAATTCAGCATAGGCTTCACCATTTTTGCGACGATTCCAGATCTCCCCGCTCCACTGCCCATATTGTTGTAGCGATTGCCACATTTCACGATGAAAGGTGTCTCCATTTTGGTCCGATCGCAACAGGTTAGGTTTTTTACCTAGTACCTCCTCACGGCTGTAACCGGTAATCCGGGTAAAGGCCTGGTTGACATCAATGATGGCGGCATTGGCGTCCGTGATGATGATGCCTTCGTTAGCATGAACAAAAACACTGGCGGCCAGTTTTAAATCTTCCTCGGCCTGTTTGCGCTCGGTGATGTCTTCACCGGCACTCAGCATCCCGCTGACGGTACCATGGGGGTTTTGCATAAAGGCGTTGTGCCACGCAATCAGACGTGTCTGTCCGGTTTTGGTCTGAATGCTGTTTTCAACATACTCAAATTCACACACCCCACCGGCCATCATG
>PBNY01000066.1 GCA_002723385.1 Oceanospirillaceae bacterium
AACTGTTTCACTCGTAACATATTGATTTTCTTAGAAAATTAAAAATTTCGTTTCTGAAAGAACAGAAATTAAGATTACTTTTAAAATCAATGGCTTAGGCTTACTCGTGAAATATCCGGGTTAGGGAAACGACACAGAAAAATGAACACTCCCGCTTCCTGCATTAACTGACCTCACCTCCATCCCGCCCTTTCTGTGCAATCTGTCACTCCGCCGTGTTGCTTCAAGCCCTTTTTCCCGCGAGGTCAGCTAGGGGCGTTGCCCCAAGCTTCTCTACGCAGTCCCCCACAAAAGGGCTGGACGCTGCCACTGATGCCGCAGTGACGGTCGTTTGGCACAAGGTCGGAAACGGATTCGATCTCAGCTAACCAAGGAAGGAAACTCTTATGTTCAGAAATCAAATCATTTGCGGTGAATCGCTACAGGTTCTTACTCAATGTCCCTCAAACAGCGTTGATCTGGTGGTCACTGATCCGCCGTATCTGATCAACTACAAAGACAGTTCAGGGCGTACGTTGCTGAACGATGATAACCCAGAGGGTGTCTTACCCGTCTTTGACCAAGTGTCTAGGGTATTAAAGCCAGACAGTTACTGCATCAGCTTTTACGGCTGGTCTGCCATCGCTCAATTCTCCCAATGCTGGCAAGCCGCCGGTTTACGCATTGTAGGTCATATCGTTTGGCCAAAGCCTTACACCTCCAGAGCCGGTCATGTCCGTTATGCACACGAAGCCGCCTATGTACTCGCCAAGGGCAAGCCACAGCGTCCAGAGAAGCCGCTTAAAGATGTACAGAGCTGGCAATACTCCGGCAATCGCTCTCACCCCACAGAGAAAGCCGTGAAGGTGATTGCGCCTCTGATCAAAGCCTATTCCAAACCTGGTGATCTGGTGCTTGATCCCTTTGCCGGTTCTGGCACTACCGCCGTTGCCGCTGCCCTAAGTGGTCGGGATTACCTCAGCATTGAGCTGGAACAGAAATACTGCCAACTCACTGAGAAACGCCTTGCTGGCGTGGCGCGTTACTGCGCCTGACAACCCACAAAAGGATTTGGCCGCTATTGGCTAGCGGTCATCTCTTTCCCGGATTGGCTCTTGGGGCTTGTTACAACTGCGCTGAACTTAAACGAAAGGAACGCGCTATGACCGATGACAAGCCAATCTCCAACCCAACTGAAGACGACGTTTTCGATCCGTCAGAACCGGATTGGGATGTGTGTCCAGAAGATGCCGAAGAATTTTTCGTGACTCTGCTCGACGTTATGCAGATTCTGTTGGATCTGGGGTTAGATCTGGACACTGTCCAACAATTTCTTGATCACCATGCCGATTTTTCTGGGCTGGATTCTGAAAATCCAGTATGGCTAGAAGAGGATGAGCGTGCAGGAGGTGCTGATGACTGATAACAACGTCTTTAGTCTACTGCGATGCAAACCGGAGGAGTACTACGACGACATCGCGCATCTGGACATTACGCAAGAAGAAGCCGATGAACTGCTCAAAGCCCTTTGGGAGATGATGAGTACCATGGTGAATATCGGCTGGGGCGTTGAAAGCGTGCAAATCATGCTGCCCGAGCTGATGAACAACCCCCATGGCTCGGATGAGCCGTAGCGCATAAGGAAACCTAACACGAGAGAACACCAAGCAACACCAACCGCGAACGAAAGGCCAGCCTATGACACGCACACCCAAAACAAAACCGTCCAACCAGCGCCAGAAAGCCCTGCTGTATTGCCGGGTATCTGATCCCAAACAGAAGCACGATGGCCATGGCCTGGAAAGTCAGGAGCAACGCATTCGACAATTTGCCGAATTTCATCAATTCGAGGTCGAACAGGTTTTCCATGATGACGTCACCGGTGGGGGAGACTTCAACAAACGCCCTGCCATGACGCGCTTACTGGACTATCTCAAAGCTCACCGTAAAACCAATTACGTGGTGGTCTTCGACGACATCAAGCGCTTTTCAAGGGATGTGTATTTCTACTGGGGCTTGATCCGTGAGCTGGACAAGTACGACGCGCAGCCCATGTCCCCCAACTTTGTGTTTGAGCAAACCCCGGAAGGACGGTTTCAGCAATCCATCACCGTAGCAGCGGGGGAGTATGAGCGCGAATCCAACGCGAGGCAGTGCCGACAAAAGACACTGGCGCGGCTGGAAGCGGGTTACTACGCCTTTATCGCACCGGTTGGGTTCAAATACCACAAAGAGCGAGGCCAGCCCAAAGCCTTTGTCCGTGATGAACCCGTGGCTTCTGTGATCGAAGAAATGATGCGAGGCTTCTTGTCTGGGCGTTTTCAAACGCAAACCGAGTGCCGCCGCTTCCTGGAGCATTCACCGCTGTTCCCCAAAGGCAAGAGCGGCAAAGTCGGGAATGATTGCGTCAACAAGCTACTGACCAATCCGCTTTACGCTGGAATGATCGAACACAAGGGCTGGGGCGTGAGCCTGAGAAAAGGTCAGCATACCGGCATGGTGTCCTATGAAGACTTCCTGAACATTCAGGAACGCATGAAAAAATGCACCCATGCCCCCAGCCGACAAGACCTGCACCTGCTGTTTCCGCTCAGAGGCGCGATTTCGTGCGAATGCGGCAACTCCCTCACATCAGCCTCCTCACGCAGTCAAACTGGCAAATATCACCCTTACTACCTGTGTCAGAACCGCAAGTGTCAGTACAAGGGCAAATCCATTCGGAAAGACGTTTTGGAAGGAGAATTTGAAAAGCTGCTCAAATCCCTGTCACTGGGTGAGCTGAAAGGCGTCGCGGAAAAAATGTTCAAACAGCTGTGGAAACAACAGCAAAAATCACACGCCGCGCAAAAAGAGGTGATCAAGCAGGAGTACCAGAACGTCGATAAAGAAATCCAGAAACTGCTCGATAAAATCGTTGAAACCAGCTCAACCACCGTACAGCAAAAGCTGGAAAGTCGAATCGATGAACTGGAACAACAGAAGCTGTTACTGGAAGACAAAATGGAAAAAACAGGCCGTCCAACAAAGACCTATGACGGGATGTATCGAACCGCCATGGATTTTCTTCTGAACCCGCATAAATACTGGACTTATGGGGACTTCACTCAGAAAAGAACCGTCCTAAAACTCGTCTTTGCTGACCGCCTGACATGGGATCGAAACGGTGTGTATCGAACCCCCAATTTATCCTTACCTTTCAAAGTGTTAGACACTTATTTTAAGGACAAAAATGGAATGGTGGAGATGGCGGGAGTTGAACCCGCGTCCGCCAATCCTCCACTAGAGGATCTACATGCTTAGTCTACTCTACTGATTTAGCCAGTTACGGCCCGAGCGACAGGGCGTAAGCAGCGAGCTCGTTTAGTTTTAACCGTTCAGCTCCGAGCGAAGCATCCAGGCGATCCTATAGGGCTTAGCCCTCGTCCCCCAGTTATAGGCACCTGAGTTCGGAGGTAGGCAGGGTTATTAAGCTGCCAGTGCGTAGTTTTCGTCGTTTGCGACTATAACAATGTACAACGTTTATTTACGAGATCGTTATACCCTCTCGACATGCACCCATAGCTTTGTAACCAGCGTCGAATCCGGATCATCCCCGAAATCCGATGGATAGGCGGGTGTGCCTATCCAAGCGGCGCAGTATGCCACTGCATTGATGCTGTGGCCATACCTTGTCTGATTTATCTGACCGAATGTTTCATCAATCGTTCTTTCTGTTTGGCCCAGTCCTTGTCTTTGGCCGAGTTGCGCTTGTCATGGCTTTGTTTGCCTTTGGCAAGGGCGATTTCTGCTTTGACGCGGTGGCCTTTCCAGTACAGCGCGGTGCAGACACAGGTGTATCCCTTGGCTTGTACCTTTTGCATCATGCGTTCAATTTCACGGCGATGCAGCAGCAATTTGCGTTCTCTGCGTGGTTCTGCAACCACATGGGTTGATGCCTGATTCAACGGTGTGATCAGTGCACCAGTGAGCCACATTTCACCCTTGTGAAAATTCACAAAAGAGTCGAGTAGCTGACATTTGCCTTCACGCAGGGATTTTACTTCCCAGCCGGTGAGGGCGAGTCCGGCTTCCATTTTGTCTTCAAGAAAGTAGTCGTGTTTAGCCTTCTTGTTGAGTGCAATGGTGGGACTGCTGGATTTGGGTTTCTTTTTGCTCTTACTCATAAGGGGTCTGTCAGTAGTCTGGCCAATCAGGTTGTCCGGCGGGCATGAAATTTCGAGTGGTAGCTGGACATAGTTGCAAATGATGACCGCTGATCGGCGGGTGCAGCTTGAGGCGGGCAGCTAAATCCTTGAAAATGCGTGCTATCGGGCACAGCGGAGAAGAATAACATGAAAGCAGATAAAACCGGTATGCATGGCGTTTGGGCCAGCCGCTGGACATTCATCCTGGCGGCAACCGGGTCCGCTGTTGGACTCGGCAATATCTGGAAGTTCCCTTACATCACTGGTGAAAACGGCGGTGGTGCCTTTGTTCTGGTCTATTTGATTTGTATTTTGACTGCCGGTATCCCTGTGATGATGGCGGAAGTGTTACTGGGACGAAAAGGGCGCATGAGTCCCATCAACACCATGAAGGAGCTGGCCGGGCAAGAAAAAGCCCCGCAGTTTTTTCAGGGAATCGGCTGGATGGGGGCAATATCCGGCTTCTTTATCTTGTCGTTTTACAGCGTGATTGCCGGTTGGACGTTGTACTACGTAGTCAAGATGATTTCCGGAGACTTCTCGAACGTCACCGCTGACGGAGCCGGGGAAATTTTTGGCGGGTTGCTCAGCGATCCGCTGTTACTGACCTTGTTGCATACCATTTTTATGGTGATGACGGGCGTGGTGATTGCCCGTGGTGTCCACAAAGGGCTGGAAGACGGCGTTCGCACCATGATGCCTCTGCTGTTTTTGATGCTGATTCTGCTGTTGGGCTACAGCCTGACCACATCTGGCTTCAGCCAGGCAGCGGCCTTCCTGTTCAGCTTCGACTTTGAACACTTGACCGGCGCCAGTGTGGTCGAGGCATTGGGACATTCCTTCTTTACATTGAGCCTGGGCATGGGGGCGATCATGGCGTACGGCGCTTATATGCCGAAGCAGGCTTCCCTGGGCAAGACGATTCTGGCGGTGGGTTTCCTCGATACTCTGGTGGCGCTGGTGGCCGGTCTGATTGTGTTTTCGATTGTCTTCACCAATGGCCTGGAGCCTGGCGCGGGGCCGGGTCTGATGTTCCAGACCTTGCCATTGGCATTTTCGGCTTTGCCGGGCGGGCAGTGGATTGGCACTGCATTCTTTATTCTGGTCGCGATTGCTGCCTGGAGCTCGGCTCTTTCGATTGCCGAACCTGCGGTGGCATGGGCGGTCGAAAAAGGATGGTCACGTGGCATGGCCACATTCGCTGTTTGCGGTTTTGCGTGGGTGCTGGGTTTGGGAACCGTACTGTCCTTCAATGAATGGTCCGATGTCACCTTGTGGGGCAAGACCTTCTTTGATTCTCTCGACTTCCTCACCGCTAACATCATGCTTCCCTTGGGTGGTATGCTCATCGCCATTTTTGTGGGCTGGTTTATGACGGCTGAAAGCACCAATGCGGAAGCCAGGATCAAAAACCCCACTGTGTTTGCCATCTGGCGTTTCATGCTGAAGTTTGTGTCACCCCTGGCGGTACTGGCGATCTTCCTGCATGGACTCAAGGTGTTCTGATCTGCAAGTTGAGGTGACATGACCACTATTACTCGCAGCGCTCTGGTTATGTACAGCGCTGAACAGATGTTTGATTTGGTGAACGACGTGCGTCGCTATCCGGAATTTCTGGATGGCTGCAAGGCGACTGAAGTGATCTCGGAAGGCGACGACTTTATTGAAGCGCGCCTGACGATCGCCAGGGCTGGTTTCAATCAGAGCTTCAGTACGCATAACAATCTGGTTCGTCCCGAGCGTATGGAAATGCAACTGTTGGACGGCCCATTCACCCGTTTTCACGGGATCTGGCATTTTCAGAAGTTGTCCGACGAGGCTTGCAAGGTGTCGCTGGACATGGAGTTCGAAGTGGCCAACAAGTTGACTGGCGTGGCATTGGGCACGGTGTTCAAACAGGTGGCCAACATGATGGTGGACTCCTTCGTTAAGAGAGCAAAAGAAGTTTATGGCTGAAGAATCCAAGGTGCGCGTTGAAGTGGCGTATGCATTGCCCCACAAGCAGCGCGTTTTATCGGTAGAAGTGGACGATGGAACCTCTGTTGCCGAGGCTGCTCGTCAATCGGGTATCACACGGGAATTTCCGGAGCTGGATCTGAGCGATGCCAAATTCGGTGTTTTCGGCAAGGCGGTTCGGAACGCCGAGTCAGAAGCGGTGAAGGAAGGGGATAGAGTGGAAATTTACCGTCCGCTGATCATCGATCCGAAACAGGCACGTGCCAACCGCGCGGCCAAGGCGGCTGAGAAAGCCCGTTAAGGAAGCGACTCCGGGGCCTTCTGAGGCAATCAGGTGAAGCAATCAGGGAGATGTGTTACCTCCCTGATTGGGTGATCACGCCTGACGACTACTAGTCGTCTTTTGGTGGCACTTCGCCTTTGTAATGGCTGTAGCGGCCACTGTCATTGAAGTACACCTGAATCAGGTATTGGCGAGTGATCTCGTCGTCTTCTTCCAGACTATACTGATAGTGCCAGATGTTCGGGCTGAGTGTGGTTTTGAGCACCGGTGTCCCCATGACGTATTCCACCTGGTTGGGTGTCATACCCGGTTGGAGCTGATCCAGCATATCCTGAGTGACGATATTGCCTTGCTGTACCGGCACTTTATAAACACCGGGAAAAACACAGCCGGTCAGGGTTGCAATACCAAGTAAAATGGTCAGAATTATCGCTCGCGTCATTCAGGTAGGTATCCTGTGGTCTGGGGCAGTTGAGCCGGGGAGCGCCGATAATACCTGATGAATCAAGTAGCTGTGAAATATTCGAGGGTGCAATGTCCGATCAAAACGTGGAGTTGCGTAAGGCAGGGCTAAAAGTGACGCTGCCGCGTGTCAAAATTCTGAGTATTCTGGAAGCCAATCCAGATGCACATATGAGTGCTGAAGATGTGTATCGCTCACTGATTGATGCCGGTGAGGATGTTGGTCTGGCGACGGTATACCGGGTTCTGACCCAGTTCGAAGGAGCGGGTCTGGTGACGCGTCATAACTTCGACGGTGGTCATTCTGTATTTGAACTGGATCGTGGCGATCACCACGATCACATGGTGGATGTTGATGACGGTACAGTGATTGAATTTACGAATGCGGAGATCGAACGTTTGCAGCATCAGATTGCAGAAGAGCACGGCTACGAGCTGGTTGATCACAGCCTGGTGCTGTACATCCGCAAGAAGAAGTAACTCATCTGTCCAGTGAGCTCTCCCTCACCGCTACAGACAAGAATGCCGTAAACAACAACGCCGGGGCCAAAAGCTCCGGCGTTGTTGTTTCTGATGCGTTCTCCTGGCGCTATCGAGCCAGAACCAGCATCTCTCTGGCGTGCGCCAATGTCTGCTGGGTGATATCAACGCCACCGAGCATGCGCGCCAGTTCTTCGGTGCGTTGTTCCTCTGTCAACTCCCGAATACGGGTGTGAGTTTGCTCATCTCCGCTGATCTTGCTGACCTGAAAATGCTGGTGCGCCTGAGCGGCAACCTGAGGCTGGTGCGTTACGCACATCACCTGACGATGTCCGCCCAGCGTTCGCATCAGGCGTCCGACACGTTCGGCGGTGCCGCCGCCGATACCGACATCCACTTCGTCAAAGATCATGCTGTCGACTTCTGTGGTGGCTGCGGTGACAACCTGAATGGCCAGGCTGATACGCGACAATTCACCACCGGAGGCGACCTTGCCCAGTGGCCCGGCGGGCATGCCCGGATTGGTCTGTACAAGAAACTGGATGTTATCCATGCCGTGCTGGCTGGCCTGACTCATATCCAGTGGTTGCAAATCAGTGATAAAACGCACCTTGCCCAGTCCCATGGTTTCAAAGTGTGTTCGTACCTGTTGGTCCAGTGTGGCTGCCGCTTGCTGGCGCATTTCTGTCAGCTGTCGACTGGACGTCAAAAATGCCTGTTCCAGTTCAGCAACCGCTTGCTGCAGCTGTTCCAGGTCTTCATCCGACAGGCACAATTCGGACAGTGCCTGTTCCTGTTCCTGCCAGTGGTCATAAAGGCGGCGGGGGTCTTTTTGATGTTTCCGTGCCATGGTGAAAATGTCACTGAGGCGCTGGTCAACCTGTTGCAGCCGGTGTGGGTTGATGTCGACCTGCTCCAGATAATGACTCAGGGAACGACCGGCTTCATCCAGCAGGATATGGGCCTGTTGAAGCAGCTCTCGCGCTTCATTGAGCTGTGGATGCTGGTCATCAATGGCATCCAGCTGTTGCAGTGTATGCCAGGACATTTGCACGGCGCCCTGCTCAGACTGGTCATCGCCGCAACAGGCGGACATGGCCTGTTGTCCTGATAGCAACATGCTCTCGGCATTGGCCAGACGTTTGTGCTCCTGTTCCAGCAGCTCCAGTTCGGTTTCTCCCAACTCCAGCTGCCGCAGTTCCTCAACCTGATAGCTCAGCAGTTGTCGTTGTGCCCGCAGTTCGCTGCTTTCTTCTGACAGCTTTTTCAGTCGTTTGCTGGCTTGTTGCCAGGCTTTCCAGTCTTGCGACACGGTTGCCAGCTGATCGCTGTAACCGCCGTAGGCATCCAGTGTCGAACGCGGTGCGTCCTTTTCCAGCAAGCGGTGATGCGCATGCTGTGAATGGACTTCAATCAAACAGGCTGACAGCGATTTCAAATCACTGGCGGAACTGGGGCGACCATTGATATAGCCACGGGAGCGGCCTTCGGAAGTGACAACGCGACGCAGTACGATTACGTCTTCATCGTCGGGGTAGTCTCGCTCCTGCAGCCAGTGCATGGCGCGTTCGGAAGGTGTGAAAGTGGCTGAAATCTCGGATTTGTCAGCCCCTTGCCGCACGGCACCGGCATCGGCGCGGTTACCGAGTGCCAGGCCAAGTGCACCAAGCAAGATGGATTTACCGGCGCCGGTTTCGCCGGTGATGACGGCCATTCCGTGGCGAAACTCCAGATCCAGTTTTTCTACCAGTGCAAACTGACGAATCGACAAGTGAAGGAGCATAGTGTGCCCTCTGGATTCTGATTATTTATACAGTGTTTTTATATACAGTGTTTGGCGTTGTCAATGAAAATTTGGCTGAAATTTCACCAGCACGGCAATCTGCTCTTGAATCCTCACGTGTGGCCCCCATATAGCCCTCAACCTAAATCGTCGGAGCCGCCCGGCGTATCGTTACCAGATCAGAGGGTTTATTCATGACAGAAGAGCAAAAGGTTCAGGAAGAGTCTGTAAAGGAACAGGCTGAGGCACCTGAAGCTGCGGAACAGCAGGTTGAAGACGCTGCTGAACAGGAAACCACTGCCGAAGAATCAGGTGATGCCCTGATTCAGGCGCAGGAAGAAGTGGCTGGATTGAAGGATCAGATGCTGCGTATGCAGGCTGAAATGCAGAACATTCGTCGCCGCGCTGATCTGGATGTGGAAAAAGCCCACAAGTTCGGGCTGGAAAAGTTCGCTAACGAAATGTTGGCTGTGGTCGATAACCTCGAACGCGGTCTGGCGGCTGCCCCGGAAGAAGAGGCCACCAAGGCCATCCGTGACGGCATGACCATGACACTGGAAGGCATGATTTCTTCGCTGGCCAAATTCAAGGTGGAAGTGGTGAACCCGGTGAACGATACCTTCAACCCGGAATTCCATCAGGCCATGACCATGATTGAGTCTCCGGCTGCGCCTGCGAACACCGTGATCGACGTCATGCAGAAAGGTTACACCCTGAATGGTCGCTTGCTGCGCCCAGCCATGGTTGTCGTGAGCAAAGGTGCTCCGGCAGCGGAATAAGACACCGCCAAATTCGCCAATTTGTGGCCTTGAAAGTCAATCGGGCGGCCACATATAGAAGTCAACGGTAAAGAAAATCAGGCCAACGGCCAAAACGAATTCCTTGCGCTGCCAAGCGCGGCGCAACACATTGGAGATTATGAATATGGGCAAGATTATTGGTATCGACCTGGGAACCACCAACTCCTGTGTGGCGATCCTGGACGGCGAGAAAGCAAAAGTTATTGAAAACTCCGAGGGTGATCGCACCACGCCTTCCATCATCGCTTACGCCGATGATGAAGTACTGGTTGGCCAGTCCGCCAAGCGTCAGGCAGTCACGAACCCTCAGAACACCCTGTTTGCGGTCAAGCGTTTGATCGGTCGTCGTTTCAGTGACGATGTGGTTCAGAAAGACATCAGCATGGTGCCTTACAGCATCGTTGCGGCGGACAATGGTGATGCCTGGGTTGAAGCCAAGGGCGAGAAAATGGCTCCGCCACAGGTTTCTGCTGAAATCCTGAAGAAAATGAAGAAGACCGCCGAAGACTACCTCGGTGAAGCAATCAGTGAAGCGGTTATTACGGTACCGGCTTACTTCAACGACTCTCAGCGTCAGGCGACCAAAGACGCCGGTAAAATTGCCGGTCTGGACGTCAAGCGTATTATCAACGAGCCGACTGCGGCGGCGCTGGCTTACGGCATTGACAAGGAAGGTGGCGACCGCACGGTTGCAGTATACGACCTGGGTGGTGGTACCTTCGATATCTCCATCATTGAAGTAGCTGACGTTGACGGTGAGAAGCAGTTCGAAGTACTGGCCACCAACGGTGACACCTTCCTGGGTGGTGAAGATTTCGATCTGCGTCTGATCGAGTACCTGGCTGCTGAATTCAAGAAGGAATCCGGCATCGACCTGCACAACGATCCACTGGCCCTGCAGCGTCTGAAAGAAGCCGCTGAAAAAGCCAAGGTTGAGCTGTCTTCCAGCCAGCAGACCGACGTGAACCTGCCGTACATCACGGCAGATGCGACCGGTCCAAAGCACCTGAACGTGAAAGTGACTCGCGCCAAGCTGGAGTCTCTGGTTGAGGAGCTGGTTGAGCGTTCTCTGGAACCTTGCCGCATCGCACTGAAAGATGCTGGTCTGAGTTCCGGTGAAGTTGACGAAGTGATCCTGGTGGGCGGTCAGACCCGTATGCCAATGGTTCAGCAGAAAGTAGCTGCCTTCTTCGGTAAAGAGCCTCGCAAAGACGTTAACCCGGACGAAGCGGTTGCTGTTGGTGCATCCATTCAGGGCGCGGTTCTGTCTGGTGATGTGAAAGATGTTCTGTTGCTGGACGTGACTCCTCTGACTCTGGGCATTGAGACCATGGGCGGTGTTGCGACTTCCTTGATCGACAAGAACACAACCATCCCGACCAAGAAGTCCCAGGTGTTCTCAACCGCTGATGACAACCAGACTGCGGTAACCATTCACGTGGTTCAGGGTGAGCGCAAGCAAGCCGCACAGAACAAGTCTCTGGGCCGCTTTGACCTGGCAGACATTCCACCGGCGCCACGTGGCATGCCACAGATCGAAGTGACCTTCGATATTGATGCCAACGGTATCCTGAACGTCAGTGCGAAGGACAAGGCCACCGGTAAAGAACAGTCCATCGTGATCAAGGCTTCTTCTGGTCTGAGCGATGACGAGATTGAGCAAATGGTTGCCGACGCTGAAGCGAATGCTGAAGCCGACAAGCAGTTCGAAGAGCTGATCCAGGTGCGTAACACCGCTGATGGCATGATCCACGCGACCAAGAAGACGCTGGAAGAAGCTGGTGACAAAGCGACCGCCGAAGAGAAAGTTGCGATCGAGAAAGCCATTGCCGATCTGGAAGAAGCGCTGAAGGGCGATGACAAGGCGGACATTGAAGCCAAGACCAATGCTCTGACTGAAGCCTCTGCTACACTGGCCCAGAAGCTGTACGCTGAACAGGCTCAAGCGGAAGGTGCACAGGGTGCTCCGGGCGGCCAGCAAGCAGGTGGTTCTTCCAACAAACAAGATGATGACGTTGTTGACGCTGAGTTCGAGGAAGTGAAAGACAACAAGTAACACGACGATGGGAGACGGGAGGCGCTGATACCCAGGTATCGGCGACCTCCCGTCTTGCGTCTCACTAACCCATACCAAGTGAAGACAAACCGATGTCGAAACGAGATTATTATGAGGTTCTCGGTGTCAGTCGCAGCGCTGACGAGCGTGAGCTGAAAAAGGCTTATCGCAAGCTGGCGATGAAGTATCACCCGGATCGTAATCCGGATGATGCTGAAGCCGAGGCAAAATTCAAGGAAGCCACAGAAGCTTACGAGGTTCTGGGTGATCCTGAAAAGCGTGGCGCCTACGACCAGTATGGTCATGCCGCTGTAGACGGCAGCGCTGGCGGCGGTTATGGCGGTGCGGGTGCGGGCAACTTCTCCGATATTTTTGGCGATGTGTTCGGCGATATCTTTGGAGGTGCTGGTGGTGGCCCTCGTGGCGGCCCACAGCGCGGTTCAGATCTGCGCTACACCCTGGAATTGTCACTGGAAGAAGCCGTTCGCGGTACCGACAAGAAAATTCGCATTCCTACGCTGGTCAATTGTGAAGTCTGCGATGGCTCCGGTGCCAAACCGGGTACTTCGCCGAAGATTTGTCCGACTTGTAACGGTGCGGGTCAGGTTCGCATGCAACAGGGCTTCTTCTCGGTGCAGCAAACCTGCCCGACCTGTCGCGGTCAGGGCAAGATCATCGAAGATCCGTGTACCAGCTGTCATGGCCAGGGTACCAAGGAAGAAACCAAAACGCTGTCGGTCAAGATTCCGGCAGGTGTTGATACCGGCGATCGTATTCGTCTGGCGGGTGAAGGTGAAGCTGGCGCCATGGGTGGCCCGGCTGGCGACTTGTATGTCCAGGTCAGTGTGCGCGAGCATTCGCTGTTCCATCGTGATGGACGCAACCTGTACTGTGATGTGCCCATCAGCATCGTGGATGCAGCCCTGGGCGGTGAGCTGGAAGTGCCCACGCTGGAAGGTCGCGTGAAACTGAAGATTCCTGCGGAAACCCAGAGTGGCAAACTGTTCCGTTTGCGTGGCAAGGGCGTGACACCGGTTCGTGGTGGTGCTCCTGGTGATTTGCTGTGTCGTGTTCAGGTTGAAACACCAGTGAATCTGAACGATGAACAGAAGCAATTGCTGATGGCGTTCCAGGAATCCCTGACGGGTGAAAAGCACGCACCGCAAAAGAAAAGCTGGTTCGATGGCGTCAAAAAGTTCTTTGAAGAAATCTGATTCTCGCCCGAATCCGTAACGGCCCACTTGATGGGCCGTTTTTTTTACTGAATTCTGACGGTTCGCTCCGTCCTGACAGGAAACATCCAATGACTCGTATCGCAATTTGTGGTGCTGCAGGCCGCATGGGCCGGGTACTGATCGAAGCCACTGACAACAACGCCAATGCCGCGATGGGCGCTGCCATTGTGCATCCGGATGACCCTATGATGGGTGTGGACGCAGGTGCGATCGCCGGGCTTGGTAAAGAAATGCAGGTCAAGGCGGTTGAGTCCCTGCAGGCCTGCATCAACGACTTTGACGTATTGATTGATTTCACCGCGCCTGTGGTGACCATGGATAACATCCGTGTCTGTCGTGAACACGGTAAAAAGATTGTGATCGGTACCACAGGTTTGACAGCCGATCAGAAAGCCGAAATGGAAGCGGCGGCTGAAGATATGGGCATTGTGTTCGCGCCAAACTACTCGGTGGGTGTGAATCTGTGTCTGAATCTGTTGCGCATGGCTGCTGGTGTCATGGGTGAAGACAGTGATATCGAAGTGATCGAAATGCATCACCGTCACAAGGTCGATGCTCCATCTGGCACCGCGTTGCGAATGGGCGAAGTGCTGGCGGAGACCATGGGCTGGGATCTGGATGAAGTGGCAGTGTACGGACGTGAAGGGCAAACCGGTGCGCGTCCGCAGAAACAGATTGGTTTTGAAACCATTCGCGGCGGTGACGTTGTGGGTGACCACACTGTGATGTTTGCGGCGGATGGCGAGCGCGTTGAAGTCACTCACAAGGCCCAGAGTCGTATGACCTTTGCCAAGGGGGCTGTGCGTGCGGCCCTGTGGGTTGCCGATCAGCCTAATGGTTTGTATGACATGCAGGATGTTCTGGGCTTCTGATTCCTTGTCAGACCCAACCAAAACAGGCGGCCAATGGCCGCCTGTTTTGGTTTATCGATCCGACTGAAATCAGGCTGCAGGCAGCAACTGGTTCAGGGAGTCATCCAGCAATTCGTTCAGACTGCGGTCGATACACGGAGACGGGAAGAAGCGCTGTTTGGTGATGTCCCGAACGCGCCCCAGCAGCCAAAAGGCACTGACGTTGGCGTTCAGGTCGTTGCGAATCTTGCCTTGTTCTATTGCGGTGCTGACCTGCTCAGCCAACAGTTCCGTCAGGCGTTTGTCCAGTTCCATATGGGAAGTCAGGGTCTCTTCGCGAACGGAAGCCGTCCATTCCAGCCACACCTGAATATAGGCTGGCTTTTCTTCAGCCAGCTCAAGCAGGTTGTGACAACAGGCACGAATACCCGCATCTGCATCGTCGTATTCGCTCAGTGTGTTCTGAATCAGAGTGGTTAATGTGGTGGCGACTTCGTTCAATACCTCTGTTACCAGGTCTTCACGAGTCTTGAAATAGTTGAATGCGGTTGCTACGGATACACCGCCCAGTGCGGCAATATCGGTGTGACTTCCTCGGCCAATACCTCGCTTGGCGAATACATCGACTGCATGTTCAAGTAACAGGCGCTTGCGTTGCTCTGGTGCAAGGCGTCGGCGACCGTCCACAGAATCTGGCATGTTGAACTCTCTAAGTTTGATCAATCTTTTACAGGGTTTGGGGCGAGATATCGCTTCGCGGCGGACAAAAACATGTCAACCAGACATTTATAGTTATATGGGATATTTGTATTGGAATATCTACGAAGTTTACTTTTAAGTCAATAACGGAAGCAGGTGAAGCAGATAAACGTATCTATTTGTATGTAACAAAATGTAAGTGTATGTCGGATTGCAGAACAATCGGTCAGAATATTGTGTAACGGCCTGTATCTTTTGTGTGACATCCGCTGACTTCAGCAGGTGACCCCAGCGGGAATTGGCAAAGATTGTCGAGAATTTCCCGGCCTACCTCTGGCGACAGACTTGACTGTGTATTCCGTGGACAGTGGCAGTCCATTTGCCTATAATTCGCGGTCAATTAATTGCTGGCTCTTGAGCCGATCGATATCGACCTGAATCGCATCGTGCATCATCGGTCCAGCCTGTTGGAGGCGCTTGTCGAGCCCTCGAACGGATACACAAATTTTCATGAAGAGCGGGATGGTACGCCACGGAGACCATTCCGCTTTTTTACGCATGGGTACTGGCCGGTACCCGTCCGCCTGTTTTTCTTTGCTCGGGGATACAGATTTGTCTACACCAGCCATTCTTGCTCTTGAAGACGGCAGCCTGTTCAAAGGCACCAGTATTGGTGCGGAAGGAGTGTCGGTTGGCGAAGTGGTTTTCAACACTTCCATGACCGGATATCAGGAAATTCTGACCGATCCTTCTTACACCAATCAGATTGTCACGCTGACCTACCCTCATATCGGTAACTACGGTACCAACGCCGAGGATGAAGAGTCCGGCAGCATCGCTGCGAAGGGTCTGGTGATCCGTGACTTGCCACTGCTGGCGTCCAACTTCCGCAGTGAACAGGCTCTGGATGAGTACCTGCGCAGCCAGAATATTCTGGGTATTGCCGATATTGATACACGTCGTCTGACTCGCATCCTGCGCGAAAAAGGCTCTCTGAATGGCTGTTTGCTGGCCGGTGCAGAGGCCTGGAGCGAAGCCTGTCAGGCCGACGCGCTGGAGCAAGCCAAATCCTTCCCTGGATTGAAGGGTATGGATCTGGCAAAAGAAGTCACCGTGACTGAACCGTACCAGTGGACTCAAACCGACTGGACGCTGGGCGAAGGTTACGGCGAGGTGTCCGAGCCAACATTCAAGGTGGTTGCGTACGACTTCGGCGTCAAGCGCAACATTCTGCGTCTGCTGGCCGAGCGTGGTTGTGATCTGACGGTTGTTCCTGCCCAGACTCCGGCAGCGGATGTGCTGGCGATGAATCCTGACGGTATCTTCCTGTCCAACGGCCCTGGCGATCCGGAGCCGTGTGATTACGCCATCAAGGCGATCCAGGAAATTCTGGAAACGGATATTCCGGTCTTTGGTATCTGTCTGGGTCACCAGCTGCTGGCGTTGGCGTCCGGTGCTCAAACCATGAAGATGAGCCATGGCCACCATGGTGCCAACCACCCGGTGCAAGATCTGGAGTCCGGCAAGGTGATGATCACCAGCCAGAACCACGGCTTTGCAGTAAACGAAGAAACACTG
>PBNY01000067.1 GCA_002723385.1 Oceanospirillaceae bacterium
ACAGTCAGCGTGACCAACTGGCAACCTGTGGATAACGGTTCGGGTTTTGTTTTCGACAACACCAATTATGTAGGTGCCGTTGCACCGGGAACCGCAATCGAAGACGCCTGGTGGTATGGTTGGACGATTGAAGGCTCCATGGAATATGTGGGAACGCCTGATTTCTGGACGACGTTCAATACCAGCGCGAACCCAGAGTTCGCTTTTGACCAGACTACCTACGTGGGTGCGGTAGACCCTGCTGCTACTACTGAATGGTACAGCTTCGCTCTACCAGGTTCTTACCCTGCAACGGCTGCTGAAATCGACACGGCTCCTACTTCCGCCGGTACTTTCGCTCCAAACGTAACTTTTGCTCCTAGCATGGCTGGTATCACTGCAGCTACTGCTTGTCCTTCCATTGCTGGTGATCTGGTAGACGTTGAACAGTCTTCCACTACCGCTACTGTTACTCTGGATGGCCAGGAGTTTGTTGTTTGTGAAGTGTCCGGCACTCTGACCGAAGACGCGACTCTGAGCAATACGGTTGTTTGGTCTTTGGTTGATCGCGTTAATGTGGGTAATGGTAACGATGCTCAGACTTCAGATACTACTTTTCAGAACGTAACTCTGACTATCGAAGCTGGTACCCAGCTGATGAACAAGGCAGGTTCTTCTCTGGTTGTTACCCGTGGTGCCAAGATCATGGCGGAAGGTACTGCTACCCAGCCAATCGTCATGTCGGGTATCGCGACTACCGACGATTTCGGTGCCGATACAGAGTGGGGCGGTCTGATTCTGCAGGGCTTCGCCTACCACAATAAGTGTGGCAATTTTAAAACCGAGGCTGTTTGTAACATCGCTGGTGAAGGCGCTTCTGGCTTCTTCGGTGGTTTCGACAACTCTGACAGCTCCGGTACTCTGAAGTACGTCATTGTTACTGAAGCAGGCTTAGAACTGTCTAGCGGTGATGAGCTGAACGGTATTAGCTTCATGGGCATTGGTTACGGCACTACCATCGACTACGTTCAGATTCACAACAACAAAGACGACGGTGTCGAATTCTCCGGTGGCGCTGTTGACGTCACACATCTTGTCTTGACAGGTAACAGGGATGACAGCATCGACTGGGACGAAGGTTACGTTGGTAACATCCAGTACGCTCTGATCGTTCAATACCAAAATGAAGACAAGAGCAGCAACCGTATTTTTGAAGCTGATACTGCTGGTGATGCAAACGAATCTGCCTACCAGGAATCCAACCCGACTGTCGCTAACGTAACGGCTATTACTGACCTGAGCACAGCTACTTACGGCGCTGGTAATATCGGAGATGGCATCCACCTGAAGAAAGGTTCTGAAGGCGTATTCGTTAACACTCTGATCGTTGGTGACATCGACAACTGTGTTTACATCGATGACGAAACTGTTGAAAGTACTGTAGCCAGAGTAAACGATGATTCGATCAACTCTGCTTTCGTTAACGTTTACTGTGGTGCTATTTCCACGCTCGACAACAGATCTCCCTACATTCTGGACAGTGTTAACACTCTGACTTCTATATCCCTGAGTGACACTCTGGCTGAAACTGCTATCGGCGCAGTGACTGCTACTATCGAATCTGCAGAAGTAGATGGTTCTGCGAACTAATTTGCCCTGACACTTCCGACAATGCCTCAGCGTCAGCTGGGGCATTTTTGTATTCCCAATCCCACTCTCCTGCCACTCCCTGTCAGTAGCCCCATTGCATCATGGCCTTGTTCCGAATGAATCCACATTCGGGATCATCCAACTATTCAACCAGGGGGTTACTGCCGTGGTGTGTTTTTCCAACGGGCCAATCTGGCCATAAATGCGAGGGATTATTGATGAACAAGGCAAATAACGTTGTAGAGCAAGTAAGCTTCAAACTGAAGGAAGGCGTGTCTGCGGAAGCGCTGCTGGCTACCAACCCGGCGGTTCAGGAATTTATCAGCAGTCTGCCAGGTTTGCTGTACCGTTCTGTTTCGCTGAATCACGAGACCAGCGAGTGGACGGATATCGTGTACTGGGAAACACTGGCCAACGCGGAACACGCCGGTAAAGTGTTTATGGAAAATCCGGCCTGTCAGGCAATGGTTGCATTGATCGATCAGGAGTCAATCCGGATGCAACATACCGAGGTACTGTTCTCCTCCTGTAGCACTGAAGAAACTGCCAGCGCGTAGCGCATCAGAAGACCACACCAGAACCTGACGCTGCTCGATCACGTCAACCGCAGGGCCAATGTGCCCTGCTGTTATGTCCCGGGGACGTTTATGCCACAACCGATGAACCGGGCCGAGCGCCTGTTCCAGCTGACCAATGTGCTTCGCGGTCGGCGTACTGCTGTGACAGCTCGGACGTTGGCGGAAAAACTGGGTGTCAGTGAACGGACGATCTATCGCGACATTCAGGCGCTGGAGCTGTCGGGGATTCCTGTTGAGGGAGAAGCTGGTGTGGGCTATCGGATCCGCTACGACTTCGACTTGCCGCCGCTGATGTTTGATCGCTACGAAATTCTGGCACTGATTCTTGGTAGCCGTATGGTGCAGGCCTGGTCCGACCCGGAATTGGCCACAGCCGCGGGGCGAGCACTGGATCGCATCAACGCGATCTTGCCGGATGATCTCAAGACACTGGCGGATCAGCCAACGTTTCTGGTGCCCAACTTTCTCGCCTCCAGCCCATTACCGGAACTGAGCGGAACGCTGCGCCGGGCCATCGAGACTCGCCAACAGCTGCAGTTGAAGTATCGGCGCGAGGACGGACAAATCTCCGAACGAATGATCGATCCACTCGGGATGATTTACTGGGGCGGCAAGTGGACGCTCATCGCCTGGTGTCATTTGCGGTGTAGCTATCGGCAATTTCGTCCAGACCGCATCCTGCATCTCACAGAGCTGGGCAGCCACTTCGAAACTACCTCGACACACAGCATGGAACACTATATGGAGCTGGTTCGTGAGGAACACGAATCAGGGTGCTAATCCATCGCTTTGCAAGGAACACGGAAATCAACGTGATAATGCTCGTCATGACGAACCCAGGAGCGCCGGGTTGAAAATGTCAGGTGCTTTTTCAGATACCTGCCGTCCTGCGTTCTGAGCAGTTTGGGTTGTAAGTGCGGATCAAAAATTACGCGCCAGATATCAATCCCTTCTGTTTTGGCGGCTTTATGCAGGGCCACCAGATGAGCGGCCAGAGCATCGTAGTCAATCCGGTATCCATCGGCCTGATCCGATGAATCAAATTCAATATCGTATCCCAGTCGATTAAGAGCGTGCGTCGGCAAGGTGTCGCTTTCACCATCTGCATTCAGAACCGGCGTCATAAAATCGACAGACAGGCCGTTTTGGTGAGTTTTGTGCGGTGGAAATGGGCCACCCGCCTTATGGCCAGTTTCAGCGTACTTGAAGACCTTGTCTGGATGATTGAGCTTCAGCGATTTCCAGGCCGCCATCATCACGTCACGAACACGGGAATGGACGTAGGTTCGGTCGGCAACATGAGCCAGCAGGCTGTAGCTGGTGAAGTTATCCCCGGATATCGGCAACCTTACACCGCCTTCCAGCCTGCCCTTTGCTGTCGTGCCGAAACATTGGCTGGTTTCAGCAAGGGAGTTCCGGGGCATCATTGCGATCAGGCAAGCGACGCCAAGCAGAACATTGGCGTATGCCAATCTATTCCTCTTTTGCCTCGATGCCTGTTGCAACATACTCCGCACTTTCCCTTTCACCTCAACCGTCTCTCGTACAGATTTTTATATGACCTTGCACAATTCTGTCACTCGCTTGCGCCAACAGGAACGGTCCCAATCCCGTCGGGCATTTCTGGCACGCGGTGGCCGGGTCGAACGCTGCGAGTCCTGCCTGCTCAGACGCCCCTTGTGTATTTGCCACACACGTCCCGCGGCAGCAGGAAATGTCGCTGTCTGTTTGCTGTATTACAAGGGCGAAGTGTTCAAGCCCAGTAACAGCGGGCGCCTGGTGGCGGATGTGCTGTCGGACAATCATGCCTTCCTCTGGTCCCGTACCGAACCGTCAAACGTGTTATTGAACTTGCTGGAGAACCCGGCATACGCCCCTGTGATCGTGTTTCCACACCAATACGCGGCTGCCGAGCGCTGTCTGGATTCCGAAGAAAAGCTGGACACTTTTCGAGGCAGGCTCGCTCGGCGTAACCAGAAGCCGCTGATCATTTTACTGGATGGTGCCTGGCGCGAAGCCCGAAAAATGTTTCGTTGTGACTGGTTGAGTCATCTCCCAGTACTGGGGATTTCACCGGAATCACCTTCCAGTTACCAACTGCGAGAAGCGTCACGCAGCCACCAGCTGGGTACTGCAGAAGTCGCGATAGAGATATTGAGGCTTTTGGGGGATGAGGAGCGCTCCGTCGCTCTGGGGGAATATTTCCGTATTTTCAGAACCCATTATTTGGCGGGAAAAACCAACCATTCTGGCACAGCCAGCTGATTGCGTACTGCACTGACAAACCCTGGCCCGTCGTCCTGGTTCAGCAGCTGTTTCAGCGGCTGCGGCAACCGGGCCAGGCTATCGCCGAGAATCAGCGTGGCTGATCCGCCATCCACCGCAACGCGGTAACTGCCACTGACCTGGTTGTTCAGTGGATCGGTGGCCTTCACGAGTACGTATTCCTGCTGACTGACCGAAGCCAGATCCATTTCAGGCTGAAGCAGCAATGAACCAAAGTCATCTGCTTCTCCCATGAACAGCGCATTGCCCTGTTCGTCGCGTACTTCAATTTCAGCGCCACTGACTGGCTCCTGATAGCTGTTGACTACGGTCAAAGCAATTAGGGATGCCCCTGCCGACTCCTGAGCGGCATTGGCGTTTCCAGTCATCAGAGTCATGATCAAAACCAACAGTCCAAATCCGGTTGAACCACCCAACAGATGCTTATCTGTTTTCATAATCCCCTTCCTCCTTGCTGAAGATGGAATCAACAATACCGCACGCCCAGAGAATATGGAAATATTTTCCATCTATTACAGGCATACACATTATTTATATCAGTATAGGCAAAGCTCGGACGGATGCCCGGATTCCAGAGGTCATACCAAGACAGTCGGCAGGATACTGGTTACAATCGGCGGGATTATCGAATTTCACTGACCGAAAGAAGACAGATTCCCATGGGCAGAGCGTTTCAGAACCGTAAAGAATCCATGGCCAAAACGGCCGCGGCAAAAACCAAGGTCTACTCCAAGTATGGCCGTGAAATCTACGTATGTGCCAAGAACGGCGGTACCGACCCGTCTGGCAACCTGGCACTGCGTTCCCTGATCGACCGCGCCAAAAAAGACCAGGTGCCAACGCATGTGATAGACAAGGCTCTGGACAAAGCCAGTGGTGGTGCCGGTGAAGATTTCCAGCCAGCCTTGTATGAAGGCATTGCACCCGGCGGTGCCATGGTACTGGTCAGTGCTCTGACCGATAACCCGAACCGCACTTTCGGCGAAATCCGCGGGGTCTTCTCCAAGTGCAAAGCCAAGCTGGGTAGCCAGGGCTCTGTGTCCCACATGTTCGACCACCGTGCCATGTTCGTATTTGCTGATGACAGCGAAGATGAAGCCATGGAAATCCTGCTGGATGCCGATGTGGATGTATCAGACATTGAGTGCGAAGACGGCATGGTGACGGTTCTGGTTCCGCCAAATGAATTCTTCAAAACCAAAACCGCCCTGAGCGAATGGCGTGAAGGTATTGATTTTGAAGTTGAAGAAATCACTTACCTGCCTCAAATGCCACACCCGATCTCTGGCGACGACACTGAACAGTTCGAGCGTTTTGCCGGCTTGCTGAACGATCTGGACGACGTTCAGGAAATCTACCACAACGGTGAATTCAGCTAAGCGGCTGGATTCTCTGGCGTGACAGAATAAAGGCTGCCCCGGCAGCCTTTATGGTTTTCAGGGAAAGCTCAGCGAGCAATCACGTACTTGAGTACTTCCACAACCTGCTCAGGGGTCGTCGCCCAAGCCATGGCAGCTGCATCCACTTCTTTTAATGGATGAACAATATTGTCGCCGTGCAGTGTGATGTACGGCTTGTCGAGCGCAGCACAGTAACCAGCATCAAATGCCGCATTCCATTGTTTGTACTTGTCGCCAAAGCGAATTACAGCGACATCGCATTCCTTGATCAGGTTTTTGATCCGGATAGCATCGACCTTGGCCGACTTGTGATCGCGCCAGAAACCGTCGTTCTCTTCCCCCAGTACATCGCCCGCAGCATCACTGGCGTCATGGTCGGTGACAGCAGAGGTAAAGGTCACCGGCAGTTCCAGCTTCTGACATCCGCCAATAATTTGCTCGCGCCAGTCGGTGTGGATTTCGCCAGAGAGGTAGATATTCCAGTGCTTCATAATTGCTCCTGTGATCCGAAGAAAAAGTTGGTGTCAGGGTAACCAAAGCAATACAGATTCTGAAGTTTCAGTCAGCCATAAAAAAACGGGAGGCATGCTCCCGTTTTTCCCTGAACGTGTTCGCGAAGCACCGGGTAAGTTCAGCCGTCGTAGGTCCAGAACTCCAATGTGAAGTGACCTGCTGCCGTATCGGTTTTGCCGAATACACGCATCAGGATTCTCACCTCATCCGGTCCGTCACCAAAGAAGCCAACACTGCCGGTATTCAGGTAAATGACCTCATTACTGATATCCGAGCCTTGCGACAAGAAGGACTGGTCGTTCCAGTCGATGACTTCAAGATCCAGGTCATTCGACAAATCTTTCAGCCAGATCTGATGATTACCGGCATCAAAGAAGTCCAGAGTCACGGAGTAATAGTCACTCTCTCCGGCTTCCAGAGCTCCATAAACCCCGGTCATGGAACCGTTGCGATTGTAGGCATACGGCGCTCGAAGCCGATTGGCTGAATCCACAGTATGGTTAGCGGGTTCCGTTGCGGGTGCCTTCTGCTGTTCAAACGAGTCGTCATCCTCAGCGCCACAAGCTGCCAGCCCCAGAACCGGTAGCAGACAACACATTCTGATTAAGGGTCTCATGTCACATCTCCCAGGCGAAACGAATGAAAGGGCCGTATTGGAAAATCATGTTGTCACCCGGACTGAGCTGACCAACCGCTTCATCAGCGGAGTCCACACTGTCGGAAGAGCCGAAGTCATCCGCGTAGAAACCCTGAAATGCCCGGCCTTCCAGCCCCACAGACACCCCCAAATTCATATCGGGACGACGATGCGCCAGGATGTATTCAAGGCGATAGGCGATGGACCACCCCAACCCGGTAGGATCAGCGTACTTGAGCTTGAGGCCGTAATTGTCCTTCACCACCTTTTCAAGGTCTTTGCTGCTGCTGGAATGCAACAGCCCCAGGGTCACATCCATGGTCAGGCCATAGCCCCACCGCCAGGTACCGGCTTTCTCCAGCGATAACAGAAAGCCGCTGTCATCGTGCATCGATGCCTGAAGGTTATCGACATCGAACCACAGCCCCAATAAACGGTGTTCGTATTCAGGATCAATCAAGGCATCAGGATAAGCAGCCTGATTGGCATACGCCCCGTCCGGTGTGTACAAGCTGATTTCTGCCGGTTGCGACGCCTGGATATAACTCAATCCCCAACGGGCTGAGCTCCAGTGCTTGAATGACTTGCCGACATTGATCTGAAGATATCGGGCTTCAAAGCTGCGGTCTCCAATCACGTGCTTGCCGTCGAAGCGACTGTCCTGTTCAACGTCCCTGATGTAACCCGACGCACTGCTGCTTTCCATGCGGATGAACACACCGCCTACCTCAATCGCACCAAACACGGCTTCCAGTTCCGTGTCACCATTGCGGCTAGAGCGCACTGCCGCACCAACATCAAAACTGAAGCTCTTGTTTCGAGGCGAGCGATATTCCGCCACATGAGCAACCGCGTCAGAAAAACGCACCACTTCTTTCAAATCACCGACGTACTGATCTTCCGTCCAGGCGCTGCGTTTGAAGGTATACGAGGTGTAAGACAAATCCCGATAATCCACCCGATCTTTGGCAACTGCCGCACAGGACAGAACGGCCAGCGTCGAAACAACGATCTTGCGTAGCATGGCCAGTCTCCTATTCGAACCGGAAGGTCAGGTTGTAATCCAGCGTGCTGCCGGACGCATTGCGAATACGGACGAAGTGCAAGCCGTTCAAAATCAATGAGTCAAACTTCGCATTGGAATACCAGTAAACAATTTCTTCACTGGCGGTATCGGATTCCCGAGACCAGCTGATCAGATTCAGATTGCGGTCATACAGCTCAAGGTCGGCGTTGCCCGTTAACCCGGATAAACCGAGTGTCACCGTTCCACTGTAAGCGGGCTGGAAGATCGCTGACGGACCACTGAACTTGTAGAAGACCTCATTGTCCGACGTGGTCGCCACTGTGCTTTCACTGGTCATTTCAATGGCGTTGAAAAAGGAATTCCCGGAGCCGTCGGGCGTCGGCCTGCCAGCCGTACTGGAGGTAATGTCTGGGGACGAATCGCAACCTTGCAGCAACAGGCCGAATAGCCCCAGATATAACAGATGTCGATTAGCCATGGAGGCCACCTCGAATAATTAGGGGGTGAAGTAATCGAAATCCGTTTCCTTGAATAATTGATCGCATGTATTTCCCGGCGGGTGACATTAGCACAATGAATTTCATTCAAACATAAGCTGTCAAAACTGATATACCAGTCACTAATATCATCAAAATAAATATCCAAATCGTTTCGATTTTTATTGTTATCCACTGCATTTCGTACGCACTATTTTTCTTTTTTGTGACCTCGACACTGTTATAGATTGCTGCTCAAGTCCTGAATCACAACTAATGACAAATCAATCATTATTGAAAGATCACCGTCATTGACCTGTCACATCCCCTACACACCAGGGTCACAAATTCGTCATAACTTCGTAGCCCGAATCTCATCAACAATCATGACGGAAGGTGTGTATGTCTCTGGAAATGTGGAAGAAAAGTGCTCTGGCTATCGCCATGGCTGCAACTCTGGCTGCATGTAGCGGTGAAGATGGAAGCGACGGCAAAGACGGCGCTGCTGGTGCAACTGGTGCAGCTGGAACGCCAATTACTTCAGTAGGAGGAGCGACTCTTGTTCAGATCGGTCGCTATGAATCCGACATCTTTGACGATGGCGGTGCTGAAATCGTTGCTTTCGATGCGACTACCGACAAGCTGTTCGTCGTTAATTCTGGCGACTCCACGATCGACGTACTGGATCTGACTGACCCAGCCAACCCAACCAAACTGGCGACCATTGACGTTACTGCTGCAACGGTTACCGGCTTCACCGCTGGTGGCGCTAACAGCGTTGCAACCAAGAACGGCACTCTGGCTGTGGCTGTTGAAAATGACGACAAGCAAGCCAACGGTCAGGTTTACTTCTACAACACCGACACTCTGGCGTTTGAAGCCGCTGTGGAAGCTGGTGCTCTGCCAGACATGGTTACTTTCACTCACGATGGCGCCAAGGTATTGGCAGCCAATGAAGGTGAGCCAAATGACATGTACACAGTTGACCCGGAAGGCTCCATCACCATCATTGACGTAGCCACCAAAGCGGCAACGACTGCAGACTTCACTGATTTCAACGCTCTGGAACAGGATCTGCTGGACGCGGGTGTTCGTATCTTCGGCTACGACTTTGTTAACGATATTGCTTCTACCGTTGCTCAGGATCTGGAACCGGAATACATCACCATTTCTGAAGACAACACCAAGGCCTTCGTTGCTCTGCAGGAAAACAACGCTTTGGCCGTTGTTGATATCGCCAACTCCGATGTCACCGAAATCATCAGTCTGGGCTACAAGGACCACAGCGTGCGTGGCAATGGCATTGACGGTGTTCGTGATGATGAGCAAGCCATCGTTGAAACCGTTCCTGTATTCGGCATGTATCAGCCAGACTCCATCGCTTCCTACACCTTCAATGGCAATACCTACATCGTTACCGCCAACGAAGGTGACGCTCGTGAATACCTGACCAAAAACGAAGTGGCCGATGAAGCCGCATGTGAAGCGGCTGGTGGCATCGAGTTCGAAGAGGACGATGGTGACCTGCTGTGCTTCTACTTCAAGGAAGAGGAGCGCGTTCGCAAGCTGGATCTGAACACCGAAAACTTCACCAATGAAGAACTGGCCAAACTGGGTGACAAAGACGGTCTGGGTGACCTGACCGTGACCATGGTGAACGGTTTGAACGATGAAGATACGTACGACGAAGTGTATGCCTACGGCGCGCGTTCTTTCTCCATCTGGAATGAAAACGGTGACCTGGTTTACGACTCTGGTGACCAATTTGAACAGATCATTGCCACTCTGACACCAAACTACTTCAATGCCAGCAACGACAAGAACGAAATCGACAACCGCTCCGACAACAAAGGCCCAGAGCCAGAAGGTATCGCCATAGGTACCATTGATGGCCGCACCTTTGCCTTCATTGGACTGGAACGCCAAGGTGGCATTATGGTTTACGACGTAACCAACCCATTTGCTACCGGTTTCGTTGGCTACACCAGTAATCGCGATTTCTCTATCGACATTGGCGATATTAAAGACGGTACCCTGCCAGCTGGCGCAGCTGGTGACCTGGCTCCAGAAGGCATGGAATTTGTTTCTTCCGATGACAGCCCTAACGGCAAACCACTGGTTATCGTAGGTAACGAAGTGAGTGGTACCACCACGATCTATGAAGTGAAGTAAGACTCGCTCGCTTATAAAAACCCCGCTTCGGAGCGATCTGAAGCGGGGTTTTTCGTTTAAACAAAGCTACTGGCCCCGCATCGCTTCCATCACTCCTGCCACTTCCGGTAAACGTCCACGCCACAGTCGATAGGACTCCGCCGCTTGCCCCACCAGCATTCCCAAACCATCAATGGTCTGGGCTGCGCCGTGTTGTTGCGCCCAGCGGTTAAAGACGGTGATGTCGTTGCCGTACATCATGTCGTAGCAGGCCGTATGGTTGGCCACCAGATTGGCAGGGAGTGGTGGCAGTTCACCACTCAGGCTGGCCGAGGTGCCGTTGATGATCACATCAAACGCGTCTTGCTGATCGAGGTGAGTCATCTCGACCGCCTGAATGCTGCCCATGTCAGTAAACAGATTAGCCAGTGTTTCAGCTTTGCTGAACGTGCGGTTGGCAATCAGTACCTGAGCTGGTTCTTGCGCCAGCAGCGGTTGCAGAATGCCGCGCACGGCACCGCCCGCTCCCACCACCAGAATGCGTTGGCCAACCAGCGCAACACCCTGATTGAGCAGGTCTCCAACCAGCCCGGCACCGTCAGTGTTATCGCCTAACACACGTCCGTCCGGTTGTTTTTTCAGGGTGTTTACTGCTCCGGCACGCTGGGCGCGTTCGGTCAGATCATCGGCAAACTGCCAGGCTTCTTCCTTAAAGGGCACGGTGATGTTCAGGCCACATCCACCCTCAGAAAAGAACTGCTGCACGGTTTCGACAAAGCCATCCAGCGGCGCCAGCAGGCGGGTGTATTCAACGTTGTCATGGGTTTGGGCGGCAAATGCCGCATGAATCAGCGGCGATTTGCTGTGCTCAATCGGGTTGCCGACAACGGCGTAACGATCCACGGTCATGATGTTGCTCCCGGTCAGTCGTCGTAGGTTGGGCTGACCCAATCCCGGTGCGGCAGGAAAGCCTCGGTCAGGCGCGCCTCGGCGGAACCGGCTTCCGGGTTCCAGTCGTAGTCCCAGTGCACAATAGGCGGCAGCGACATCAGGATGGACTCGGTGCGGCCACCGGTCTGCAAACCAAAGATGGTGCCACGGTCAAAGACCAGATTGAATTCGACGTAGCGGCCCCGGCGGTAGCACTGGAACTTACGCTCCTGCTCGCCGTATTCCTCGTCCTTGCGACGCGCCACAATCGGCACGTAGGCATCGATATAGCCGTTACCAACCGCCTGCATGTAAGCAAAGCTTTTCTCAAAATCCAGCTCACCGTCCCAACGATTAAGATCGTCGAAAAACAGGCCGCCAACGCCGCGGCTTTCGTTGCGATGCTTGAGGAAGAAGTAGTCATCGCACCATTTCTTGTGCTCAGCAAACACCGATTCACCAAATGGACGGCACAGATCCTTGGCGGTCTGGTGCCAGTGAATCACGTCTTCCTCGTAGGGGTAGAACGGCGTCAGGTCAAAGCCGCCGCCAAACCACCAGACTGGCTCCTCGCCTTCTTTTTCCGCCACGAACAAGCGCACATTGGCGTGGGACGTCGGTACATACGGGTTGTGTGGGTGAATCACCAGCGACACGCCCAGCGCCTGAAAGCTGCGCCCGGCCAGTTCCGGGCGGTTGGCTGTGGCCGATGCGGGCAGTTGCTCACCGCGAACGTGTGAGAAGTTGACGCCGCCTTTTTCAATCACCGCACCGTTGGCAATCACTCGGGTGCGACCGCCGCCGGTCAGCTTCAGCGGGCCATCAGTGTTGTTTGGATCACGCTCCCAGGCGTCTTCCTGAAAACAGGCGTGGCCGTCCTGGGCTTCCAGCGCGGCACAAATGCGATCTTGCAGATCGAGCAGGTACGCCTTGACGGCGTCGATGTTGATCGAGGTTTGAGTCATGTTGATTCCTTAACGGGTTAGCGCAGGCGCTGGCCATCGAGTGTGCGAATTTGTGAGGGCTGAGCATTGCCGCCCAGTTGACCCGGTACTATGGCGTCCAGTTGATCACGGAAATACTGTCGTACCCGCAGCGGTGTGCGCGCCGGTTCCTTGCCTGCCGGGTTGGCCGAGGTCGACACCAGCGGCCCCACTTCCAGGCACAACGCTCGTACCAGCGGATGATCACTGATACGCACCGCCAGCGAATCGTGCTGACCCCGCAGCAGCGAGCTGACTTCAGGCTTGCACGGTAGCACCCAGCTCACCGGCCCCGGCCAGGTTGGCGTTATCTGGGCCAGATCATCGTCGTGCAGTGGCAGCAGCCAGTCGTTCAGTTGCGACAAGTCAGCCGCCACCACCACCAGCCCTTTGTGAGCCGGGCGGGATTTGAGCTCCAGAATACGTTGAATGGCAGCGTCGTTGGCCGGGTCACAGCCGACGCCCCAGACGGCTTCGGTTGGGTAGGCAATCACACCGCCCTGGCGAACAACACGGCTGGCTTGCTGAATATGCCAGAGAGAAGTTGGCATCGAGTATGTCTCATGCAGTCAAAGTCAGCGAAACGGTACCGTATGGCCGGAGTATCAACAAGTCGGAGCAATCTATGTGGCTAGGGGGCGTTCTCAATTAATTAACGCCCCCTAATACAACGAATAAGGCCTATGGCTATCGCAGTCGACGATAGCCACCTGGCTCTTTACTGATCCAGCCGTCCATTTCCAGCTCCAGTAACGTGCCCAGCAATTCAGTGATCGCCATGCCAGAGCGAATCGCGATCACGTCGACGCTGGTGGTATTGAAGTCGATCTGTTCCACCGGATTTGGGGGCTTTTCAGCGGTTGGCTTCGACGCTGTGGTCACTGCATCGGTGCGATGCGTGCTCTTACTGTGTTGCCAGGCACTGGTGTTGCTCTGCCCCATTTTGCGATTCGGCGATGGCACCAGCTGAAAGCCCTCAATTTCCTGCAACACCTGGTCGGCAGACTCCACCAGTACTGCACCGTCACGAATCAGCTGATGACAGCCACGGCTAAGCGGATTGCTGACCATGCCCGGTACCGCCATCACTTCCCGTCCCTGTTCTGCAGCCAGTTTGGCCGTAATCAGCGAGCCACTGGGCAAGCCGGCTTCGACAACCACCACCGCCCGGCACAGGCCACTGACAATGCGATTGCGGGCTGGAAAGTGCGGTGCTCTGGGTTCAGTACCGAGTGGAAATTCCGACAGCAACAAGCCGTTGGCGGCAATCTCATTCATCATACCGCCGTGACGCTTGGGGTAGACCACATCAATGCCGGAACCCAGTACCGCCAGCGTTCTGCCCTGCTGCAATGCGCCTTTGTGAGCAGCTCCGTCGATACCAATCGCCAGACCACTGGCTACGCAATAACCGGCTTTGGCCAGATCAGCAGCGCACTGCATCGCCCATTCCCGACCGTAAGGGCTGGGGTTGCGGCTACCGACCATTGCAATGGCCGGATATTCCAGCGTATCCAGCTCACCACGCCACCACAGAAAGGTCGGGGCATCGTCGAGTACCGCCAGTGACTCCGGGAACCCATCGGTGCCAGCCAGTAACACGCCCTGATTGGGATGGGCTGACCAGGTCAACAGACGATCAAAATCCTTGTCGGTGTCAGTTTCCCGTTCCCATCGATCGGCCAACTCGGGTTTCATTCCCAAGGCAAGCAAGTGGTCGGATGTCAGTTGCAGTAATTCAGAGGGAGAAGACAGTTGCAGTCGCAACTGATTGAGAGTGATATTTCCAACGCCCGGCAAGCGCTTGAGACGCCACCAGGCAAAGAGAAGCTCATCCATAAGCCTGATTCCTGATTGTCAGCTCCGCAAGGCCGAAGCCCTGCGGGCTGCATATTTATCCTGTCTAAGGTGATTCGAAGCGATCACCCACTTTCAGCGCACGGGTGGTGCGCATTACCAGAGCATATGACAACTTGCCGAACGTACGGAAGACCATCATTGAGCCAGCACGCTCATCCGGCAACCGGACTTTCTCGCCTGCCGTGCGGTCATAAACAATGGTACCGGCTTTCTTGACGACCAGAACGTCTCCGGGTTCCAGATAGTCGCGCTCTCCACGGTTGATCACCACGACGTCAAACTGGCCGACCTGACTTACGCCACCAGACACCGCCAGAATGCGGCCTTGCAGCTTGCGCTTTGGGCTCTTGGGGAAAAAGCGGGTGACCAGATCACGGTCTTCGGTAGGCAGCAGCAAGTCTCCAATGACCACTTGCTGGTTGGTGCGCTCCAGATGCATGGTAGCGATTTCACCTTTGAGATCCTCAACGCGGGCCAGGCCCACGTCAATGGCTTCAAGGCCCAGTACCTCATCCGTTTCCGGATCACGATAAATCTGGCCGCGGCGGAACACACCGTATGCCGCCGAATTGCTGTCGGTGAACTCACCACGGGCGTAGACACGACTGCCCGCGCCCATCACGACGTGATCGTCATCACCAGCCAGAATACGCGGTACGCCCTGTAAATCCCCCGGCGCCACCACGCGATGTTCGCGCAAGAACCCCTGAATGGCGCCCACCGGAATGGCCGGAATCGCCGATTCAATCGGTTCGACCCGAGCCACAGGCTGCAGCTTGACCAACCCCGGACTGAGCTTGATAGTACGGCTGGCCACACCACGCTGGACAATCCCGACGCGGGTTTGGCCGTCAACCTGAATCAGACCAATAACATCACCCGGGAAAATCAGGTGCGGGTTTTCGATCTGGTTGTTGATGTACCAGATTTCCGGCCACTGCCAGGGGTTGCTGGTGAAGCGTTCGGAAATATCCCAAAGGGTATCGCCCTTGACGACGACATACTGCTCCGGTGCGTCCGGCAACAACGTCAGGGCGCTGACATGGGCCGACAGCAATATCAGCCCGGCAGTCAGCAGGCGCTTGAAGGTTTTGCTCATCCTCTATTCCCTTTATTATTCCGACATTACGGATTGCGTACGCAAAAGTGGCGAATACGCCGTGTTCAAGTATCAGACACTGGTGTAGCTACTATCCTGAATACATCAGGGCCGAATCATACGGCGCAGCCACATAACGGCGGCTTAATATTAGCAAGCCACCACTCATTAGTTCTATAAGCACAGCAGATCTATGGCCATACTGGATATATTGGAATTCCCCGACCCGCGACTACGTACTGTAGCGAAACCCGTCGCCACTGTAGATGAACGGGTTCGCAGCATGATCGCAGACATGTTCGAAACCATGTACGCAGCACCGGGCATTGGTCTGGCTGCCACTCAGGTCAACATCCACGAGCGCATCATCACCATTGATGTGAGTGAGGACAAGTCCGAGCCGCTGGTATTTATCAACCCGGAAGTCGAGGTTCTCGACGGCGAACCGGAAACCATGCAGGAAGGCTGTCTGTCTGTTCCGGGCTTTTACGAAGACGTCACTCGCATTGAACACTGCCTGGTCAGAGCACTCGACAAGGACGGCAATCCGTTTGAGCTGGAATGCCGGGGTTTGCTGGCCGTTTGTATCCAGCATGAGATTGACCATCTGGAAGGCAAGCTGATGGTCGATTACGTGTCGGCCTTCAAGCGCAAGCGCATCAAGGACAAGCTGGAGAAGAAGCACAAACAGGAAGCCAAGCAGGGCAAACGCTGATGCCATTAACTATCGTCTTTGCAGGCACGCCCGAATTCGCGGCGGTTCATCTGCGCGCTCTGGTGCACTCCGAACACAAGGTCATTGCCGCCTACACCCAACCCGACAGGCCAGCCGGTCGTGGCAAAAAGCTGCAGGCCAGCGACGTCAAGAAGGTCGCACTGGAACACGATATCCCGGTGTATCAGCCGCTGAATTTCAGAGACGACGCCGATGTTCAGGCACTGGCGGCCCTGAATGCCGATGTCATGGTCGTGGTGGCTTACGGCCTGTTACTGCCGCAAAGCGTGCTGGATACGCCCAAACACGGGTGTCTCAACGTTCACGGTTCACTACTGCCGCGCTGGCGCGGCGCAGCGCCAATTCAACGCTGCATCGAAGCCGGAGACAGAGAAACCGGCATCACCATCATGCAGATGAACGCCGGTCTGGATACCGGTGACATGCTCTACAAGACCCACCTGCCGCTGAACGCCGACGAAACCGGCGGCAGCCTGCACGACCGCCTGGCCGCACAAGGCGCGGACGCCCTGATGGCAACCTTGTCCTTGCTCGAACAAGGCAAACTGGAGCCGGAAGTACAGGACGACAGCCTGGCCAACTACGCGCACAAGCTGCTCAAGCACGAATCCTGGCTCGACTGGACATTACCCGCAAAAACACTGGAGCGTCGTATTCGTGCCTTTAATCCGTTCCCGGTCGCCGCGGCTTCGATGAAGGGAGATCGGATTCGAGTGCTGGAAGCACAACAACTGACGGACACCAGCAGAGACATGGCTCCCGGAACCCTGCTGGCGGTTACTCCCGATGGCCTCGATGTCGCCTGTGGCGAACAGGCGCTGCGTCTGAACCGGATTCAGCTGCCTGGCAAAAAAGCCATGACGGTGCGCGATATTCTGAATGGCCAACCCGATCGTTTTGTTACCGGCCAGCAATTTGATCCAGTCGAGGCCCACTCTTGAGCACTATCTGGCAGCAACGAGCCGTCCGTCCAACCAGCAGCGATAATCCCCGTGGCCAGGCGGCGCTGGGACTGATGAAAGTTTCTCAGGGCCAGTCCCTGAGCGCCCTGATGTCAGAACTGGAACAGCCTCTGGATAGCAGCGAACATGGATTCCTGCGCGACCTGCTGCTGGGCAGCTGCCGCTACTGGCATCGTCTGAACGCCATCGCCAAAATGCTGCTGGACCAGCCCTTTGAAGGCAACGCTGAAGTCCTGCATTCACTGCTGATCGTCGGTTTGTACCAGCTGGAGATCCAGCAAAAGTCGGCCCATGCCGCGGTACATGCCACGGTCGAGGCCACAGAATCTCTGGGGTTTGGCAACCGTCGCAGCATCATCAACGCCTGCCTGCGACGTTACTTGCGCGAACAGGAAGCCTTGCTGGAGCCACTGAACGACAACCCGGTAACCGCCACCAGCCATCCCAAGTGGCTGGTCAAGCTGCTGAAAAGCGCCTGGCCGGATCACTGGCAGGCCATCCTTGCATCCAATAATCAGCCTGGGCCAATTTGTTTGCGGAATAATGCGCGCCAGCAGAGTCGCGATGATTATCAGCATCAGCTTCACCAGGCAGACATCGGCTACCGCAGTGGCGAGCTTTCACGCCAAAGTATCTACTTGCTGACCAGTCAGAATGTCACGGCTTTGCCGGGGTTCCCTGACGGCAGCTGCAGCGTTCAGGACGAAGCCGCGCAACTGGCTGCCGAGTTCCTGGCACCTCAGTCGGGTGAACGTGTACTCGATGCCTGCGCGGCGCCGGGCGGCAAAACCTGTCATCTGGCTGAGCTGGCAGACATTGATCTGACCGCTGTTGAGCTGGAAGCCAACCGGATTCCGCGTATCCACGAAAACCTCGCTCGCTTGCAGTTGCAGGCCGAAATCATTCAAGCGGATGCCAGTCAACCCGACCAATGGTGGAATGGAGAACCCTTTGACGCCATTCTGCTGGATGCGCCATGCTCTGCCACGGGCGTGATTCGTCGTCACCCGGATATCAAGCTGCTGCGTCGCCGCGAAGACATTGATGCACTGGTCGAGTTGCAACAGCAAATTCTGACCCAGTGCTGGCGTATGCTGAAACCGGGTGGAAGACTGCTCTATGCCACCTGCTCCGTCCTGCCACAAGAGAACCGCCTGCAAATTGAACGTTTCCTTGAACAACGGGATGATGCCAGTTTGCAAGCACTCACAGCACCCGGCAACGTTGAGCAAACCGGCCTGCAATTGCTGCCGACCGAAGACAGCCACGACGGCTTTTACTACGCACTGTTGACCAAGAATTCGAAGGTGTGTCAGTGAACCTGTACATCACTGACCAGGGAGTTGCTTCGAGATGAAGATCATTATTCTGGGGGCTGGCCAGGTTGGCGGTACTCTGGCGGAAAACCTGGCCGTGGAACAGAACGACATTACCGTTGTCGACACTGACCACACACGCCTGCGTGAACTGCAAGACCGCATTGACATCAAAACCGTGGTCGGTCAGGGCTCATACCCGCAGGTGCTGCGCCAGGCCGGCGCCGATGACGCTGATATGCTGGTGGCGGTGACCAATTCCGACGAAACCAACATGGTCGCCTGTCAGATTGCCTACAGCCTGTTCCGTACCCCAACCAAGATCAGCCGTATTCGCTCAGCCGCCTATCTCAAACAACCTGAGCTGTTCCGGGTCGACTCGTTTCCGATTGACGTTCTGATCTCTCCAGAGCAAGTGGTTACCAACTATGTACGCCGATTGCTGGAATATCCGGGGGCATTGCAGGTGCTCGACTTCGCCGACGAACGGGTTCAGCTGGTGGCGGTAAAGGCCTACTACGGTGGCCCGCTGGTTGGTCAGGCGATTCAGCAACTGAAGAATCACCGCCCGGACGTGGATACCCGAGTGGCCGCCATGTTCCGTCGCGGCAAAGCGATTGAGCCGAAGGGCGACACCATCATCGAAGCCGATGACGAAGTGTTCTTCGTCGCGGCCAACACCCACATTCGCAAGGTGATGGCCGAGCTGCGTCGAGCCGAAGACTCCTACAAGCGCATCCTGATCGCTGGTGGTGGGAATATCGGTTATCGCCTCGCCAAAGCACTGGAACGCACTTACCAGATCAAGCTGCTGGAGCACAATCCCGATCGTGCTCGCTTCCTCAGTGAAAACCTCAACAGCACCGTGGTATTGCTGGGCAGTGCCACCGACAAGGCCCTGCTGGAAGAAGAAAACATTGAGAACACCGATGTCTTCTGCGCCCTGACCAACGATGACGAAGTTAACGTCATGTCCTCGTTGCTGGCCAAGCGACTCGGCGCCCGCAAAGTGATGACACTGATTAACAAGGCCGCCTATGTCGATCTGGTTCAGGGTGGCAGCATTGATGTCGCCATCTCGCCGCAGCAGGCCACCATTGGCAGCCTGCTCACCCATGTAAGGCGAGGCGATGTAGTGAATGTTCACTCACTGCGTCGTGGTGCAGCAGAAGCCATTGAAGCCATTGCACACGGCGACAAGCTGTCGTCTCGTGTCGTCGGGCGGGCGATTCGTGAAATCCAGTTGCCACCCGGCACCACCATTGGCGCCATCGTTCGAGGTAATGAGGTCATCATGGCCACCTCCGAAGTGGTGGTGGAATCCGATGACCATGTCATTCTGTTTGTGATGGACAAGCGTCATATCGCCGACGTTGAACGCCTGTTCCAGGTTGGCCTGGGTTTCTTCTGATCAATAGGGATTGATTACGCAACATGCACACTACGGTCATCGCCCGGGTACTGGGCATATTCCTGATGTTATTCAGCCTGACCATGTTGCCGCCGATTCTGGTGTCCCTGTGGTTTAACGATGGCGCCCTGCCCGCGTTCTTAGCAGCACTGGGGCTGACGTTTGGTATCGGCTTGCTGATCTGGTTACCCGTCCACCGGGTGCGGGCCGATTTGCGAACCCGCGACGGATTTGTGATCACCGTGCTGTTCTGGCTGGTACTGGCGCTGTCCGGCTCGATTCCCTTTATGCTGTCGGAAAGTCCGAATCTGAGTTTTACCGACGCCTTCTTTGAATCCCTGTCTGGCTGGACTACCACGGGTGCGACCATCATGACCGGGCTGGATGACCTGCCCGAAAGCATTCTCTGGTATCGCCAGCAGCTGCAATGGCTCGGCGGCATGGGGATTATCGTACTGGCGGTGGCGGTACTGCCGATGCTGGGCATCGGTGGGATGCAGCTGTTCCGGGCTGAAACCCCCGGGCCACTGAAAGACTCCAAGCTGACTCCCCGAATCACCGAAACCGCCAAGGCGCTCTGGTACATTTATCTGGGCCTGACCATCGCCTGCGCGGTCGGTTATTGGCTGGCAGGTATGTCGGTATTCGACGCCATTGGCCACAGTTTTGCCACGGTGGCCATCGGCGGTTTCTCGACCCACGATGCCTCTCTCGGCTACTTTGACAGCGCTGCGATTGAGACCATCGCGGTCTTCTTTATGCTGATTTCCTCATTGAACTTCGCGCTTCATTTCTACGCCTGGCGCTACAACTCAATACTGCATTATTTTCGGGATTCCGAGCTGAAGTTTTTCTTCTCGGTGATGATCGGCGGCATCATTCTGACCGTCCCTGCGCTCTGGCTCACCGACACCTACGATTTGCCCGATTCGATTCGCTACGGTGTCTTCGAAGCCGTCTCCATTGCCACCACCACTGGCTTTGGCACCGCCGACTTCTCAGTCTGGCCGATCTTTCTGCCGGTATTACTGTTTATGATGGCCTTTATCGGTGGCTGCGCCGGTTCTACCGGCGGCGGAATGAAAGTGATTCGGGTACTGCTGATCTTCAAACAAGGCTGGCGCGAGATCACCCGTCTGGTTCACCCGAACGCCATCATTCCGGTCAAGATTGGCCGTGATCCGGTGGCTGAGCGCGTACTCGATGCGGTATGGGGCTTCTTTGCATTGTATGTACTCACTTACATGGTCATGATGATCCTGCTGCTCTCGACCGGCCTGGATCACGTGACTGCCTTCTCAGCCGTTGGTGCCTGTCTGAACAACCTCGGCCCAGGCCTTGGGGACGTTGCAGCCCACTACGGCAATGTTTCTGATGCAGGCAAATGGATTCTGTCCTTCACCATGCTGCTCGGGCGACTGGAAATCTTCACCCTGCTGGTACTGATCAGCCCGGCTTTCTGGCGTAGTTAATGTCAGACAGGGATAGCTCGTACCGAGCTATCCGGCTTGAGCAAAGCTAGCGAGTAAACACTAAACTTTACAGCGCCTTGCCTGAAGTCGCTTGTTCACCAGAGAGAATGGAATATCGTGCTCTCGAAGTAACCGAGCAAGTTGGCTTCCATCAAGTACTTCTACACCACAATCTTTTGCTGTAGCTCGGGTCTTATTTCCAAGACGACAAGCATTGGTTACGAACAAGAGCTTCTCAACAGGCTGACCCAACCCGCTTTCATAGACGGGTTTAGCACCATAGACCTCCTGAACGGCCTTGTACCCATCAAAAGTGCTTTGGTTATTAGTGTGTTTGCACTGAAGAAGACAAATTTTACCATCCACTTGAACAACAGCATCCGCCCCATGATCTGGGCCATCATTCGTCAACATGCAACTTGTGGCTTGCCATTCTATAGCCAGCAACTCTGCGGCCAACGCTTCAAATTGCTGCCAGCTCAAACTGCGAAGATGCTCAGGCTCAATTCGCAGGCCATCAGTAAAACCGGATTGAACGAACCCTTCAGGCTCCGGGAGTACTTGTTCTGGTGTGACAACGGCATCACGCAACGAGCTTTTCTTACTGAGAAGTTGGTGAAGGTTCTCATCAAAAGACATCAACTCAGGGTGACGGACGATTGGAATATAGACGTTCACATCCTTTTGCTGACCAATTCGATAAACCCGATCTGTCGCCTGGGCTTCTTTCGCCGGATTCCAGTGACGTTCCAGGTGAACCACGTTATTAGCCCCAACTACGGTAAGGCCCACACCAGCCGCCACCGGTGACATCACAATGATGTTAAATCCTTCTTTGTGCTCAAATGCTTCGATCATTGTTTTACGGGTTTGGCTGCCTTTCTTTTTAGCTATTGCCTTGGTATCGCCGTTAATAACACTCAAGAGTGGCATGCCGAAGTAACGAGCCAAAGCAACCGACAGAAATGCCTGAAGACGCTTGTTGATACAAAAAATAATCACTTTCTCATGGCGAGACTGTATGTCTTTTAGCAGTAGCAGCAGGCTTTTGAATTTGCCAGATTCTGCCATCAGCTCACTCAAGCTGCTCTTTTGGGTAGGAACGTCCAGCTTTCCCTCCATCAAAAGACGGTGATGAAGAGAAACGTCTCGTAACTGATGTAAACCGGCTAGTACCGCGTTCTCCTCGGCCTCACTGACACCAGAAAGAACCGAGTCATAACTGACAAGCTGCTCTCCCTCCAGATACGATGAAAGTTCTTCGAGATATTCCCAATCAGAGTTCTCTACACCCACATACAAATGCTTGGCAGGAAGCCCTTCCAGATTGTCCTCTTTCAAGCGCCGCAACATCAAAGCTCCAACAGTATTCCGCAACTGTCGGCCAACCCTCGCCCGTGTTTCTTCCAATTCGTCGCTAGCGGCACGCACAATGGGCGTCACATATTGATCCCTGAACGACTGATAACTACCCAGAAACCCCGGACAAGCGGTATCCATAAGACACCAGAAATCAGCCAGGCTATTTTCCACCGGCGTTCCGGTAGCAAGCAGTCGGAATTCAGCTTTCAAACCTTTGGCAGCTCGGGTTTGCAGGGCATTAGGGTTTTTGATGTTCTGTGCTTCATCAAATGCAGCAACACTCCAATCAACAGAACACAATGAAAACTGATAATCCCTCAGAGTCTGGTATGTGGTAATGACCAATCGCCTTGGCATATCCAAACGTTCAGAGCCAAAGTCGGAGCCAATTTTTAACGAATAGCGAATAACCGCCTCACCATCTTCGAAAGACTGATTTTTAGTTTCTACTCCACCGCAGCGGTACTGGTTCAAATCACCATCGGACTGGAGAATCACCACATCCCGAAAAGGCGATATCACAAAGGTTTTCTCAACCTCATCTTTCCAATTTTGTAGCAGGCTGAGCGGCGCTATGACCAAACAAGGCTTTACCGTTACACCGCCGTTTTCCCAATTTTGATAAAGGTGCTCAATAGCTGCCAACGACATAAAGGTCTTTCCAAGACCCATATCATCCGCCAACAAACAGCCCCCCGGCTCATTGGGGTCATTGACAAGCCCAAGCAACCAGCGGACACCATATTGTTGATGTGGATACGGTTTCCTGCGGTAGTTATCCCAACAAAGGTTTTTCACAGGTACTAGTACGTCCGCCAGCTTTCGTTCAATGCTATTGGATGGTGTTTCAAGATCGTCATCGTTCAGGACAATATCAACCACAACGGGGGATGTGTCTTCTTCTGTATCATAAGGAGCTGCTGGTTCTTCGAAGTCAGAATATTCAGAAGTCGGCTTTAGCAATAACTCACGTATATTCTGAACCGCTGCCCCGACAAGAGCAGAGTCAGATATATCATAGACTTTGCCCTCAAATTCGACTTCTTGCGCCTTGACTGCTTCTGCTTGCTCGACTGCAGATTCAAATGATTTAAGCTGCGTTTCATCAGTAATAACATCGGCCAGCTTATTAACCGGGTAGATATTGGTTGATGCGAATTTCTTTCCAAACCAGTCGATGCCTGATTCGTCCGTTTCACCAAGGTAGGCGTGCCTGAAATGCGCAGCTCCCTTTACCCTGGCAGAGAAGCCCAGTTCAAGATTTACCAGAGAGCCATCAATAAAGGCTGTTGGATTGCGATAAAAGTCATCCAGCTTGTCCTTGCTAACAATGCGATTTTTCAATATCTCCTGAATACCCGCCATTTTTTCTTCATCAATAAGAACGATTTCATTTTTTACTCGTAATGACGCCGTATCTCGATTTTTCAGTTGTCCAAGCACTCTTTGCATCTCTTCATGACTGGCATCCTGACCCAGTTGTGGTGTCAGGATGAGATTCCCACTTTCATCCAGCTCAGCTTCAACAGCGACAGATTCGGGAGTGTGTATTCTCAGCTTCTCAAAGTGCCCCAGTTCAATTGAAATGCCGCTCTTTTGAGCATGTTGTAATGCGGCGATTACTGACAGATTATCGAACTCCGTACGCTCCGAGTTTTCATGTGCTTCCAGAGCTTTGAACATATGCAGTTGTTCAGTCGATAGGAGAAACTGATGCTCCTCTGAAAAGCGAATCACAGGGCCATTAAGCCGAAAGCTCCCGGTAAAACGGCTGTTGCCATGATTGGCCTGAATCTCAATATTGAACGACGAACGCCCGGTTTGTCCTTGAATGTCCGCTTTGAGTGATCCTTTCCATTGCGCAGGCAGTTCCAGAATGTCGCGGGAAAATTCATCCAGACTGACGATCGCTCTGGAAGGGATCATAAAACCATTGGGCAACTCAACCCCTTCACCCTCCTCCACCAGCATGCGCAAAACAATATGCTGTTGAGTGATCAGGTCATCGGCTTTCCCCTGTTGGATTACCGAGAGCTGCTCTTCGGAACACAGGAAGTTAGCGCCTTCAAAATCAAAGGCCTGACGATAACGTTGAGCTTCTTTTTGGCCAACAAGGCGTTTAATCCATTTTTTTAAAGCCATCAGAGATAACCCGAATACTTATAGGTTCGATAATCTGCAGGAGTAAGCAATGTAGATGCATCAATATCTACACCAGCTTCTTTTAAGGCAATTGCTGCTTTTACTTGCCATTGTCCGTTATGCTGAATTGCTGCACGGCAGCCTTTATTTTGTTCTAAGATCATTCTTTCATTCAGGCCTGCTGTAAGATTCCGGTACGTGAATCGAGCTTTGTTGTAGTTAAAGACTGCTGCGGAATCCGTCAGCTTGTCATATACCCAAAACTTGCAACTGTGGGTTCCTTCGACGATATGGACACCCGACAAGGACACATGAATAAGTGGTTTGGCTCCAGTTCCTTCTACCATCGAATAGGAAGGCAGGTGCTCAGTTTTATAGTGTCGCTTTACATAACTCTCAGCTTCGTACGTCAAAAAGAGCCGTGTTCTTGTGACCAATTCCTGCTCTAATAAACCTTCCAAAAACCTTTTTCGCGATGGATACATTCGTCTCAGTTCATCTTTACCAGGCTGATCCGAGAAGTCCTTTAACGCTTTGAGGAAAAGTTTCAAATCCAGCCTGGATAACCAACCATGTACTTTATTAATCAAATGCGGGACTTTCGACCACCAACGAATATACCTCTCGTTGCGTTTTGAAACCCTTGGATCTCCGGCAATCGCCATAATCACATTCATCCAATGATCTGAGATTTGGCTGGTGTCAGCTTTGGATATCAGAATCTTCAGAACTTCATGGCCCAGCAAAAAATTTTCGGTATAGCGTGATTCATATACAGCCGGTTTTTGAACCTCATGAAGAATTTCGTGGTTCTCACCCGGTTTCAGATTACGAAGTGTCTCCAGATAATAAATGTTTTTCGCTGTGGCTAAAAAGCGTCCAGACATATAACTTCCCAGCCCAACCTGTTCAACATGAACATCAAAGTCGACTTGCTGCTCATGACTGCCTTCTGCCAACCATTTGGGGCCATCCCCACTTAGTATGTGAGCTGTATTTTGATCCAGCTCTCCACGCGTTCTTCTGGATTTTTTCAGCCAAGTCTCGACGGCTTTTAAATCATCGAGCTGATCATATTGATTGAGGTAATGACTGAAAATAGATTCCACTAGAAGGCTACTGGGCCGCTCTCGAAGAGAGTCGATTTTTCTAAATAATCTGTCATCCAACCGAATACCCGACGCGGCGCTGGTTTTCAGAGCAATTGCCAAAGCACGAACATCGATAGATTTTTTTAAGGAGTCAGCAACATTCCCACTTGACTCCAATACTCCTAAAAACTGCCGAAAGGCCAACTTGAACCGATCACTACCCGTTCCCGACCTTTTGGCCAGTTCACGTATTTTTTCAGTATGGGATGCCATCTCTTGGCAATATGAAGTCATTGCATTGTCTGGCAAATCAAATTTTAGCTGTTTGATCTTCAGTTTCATTGGCTCGCCCTTTCTGATACAGCCTCAAAATCAGCCAATTCTGGGCGTTTAACGGTAAATCGAATATCAATTCTTCGATTGGAGCGACGATCTTCTGGCGTGATTTCATCGACATTAACTCGCCGGGTTGCCGCATACCCACTAACAGAAAAGAGAACCTTACCGTAACCATTTCTGAGTTCACCCATTTGTGGATAAACATCGATCGACTCATTCCAGAACTCCCATAAACTAATTGCTCGAAAAGTCGACAGTCCCCAATTCCCTTTACGCCGATAGCTACGCAGACTGTCTGTATGCCCTTCGATAAACACTGTATCGAGATATTCAAATCTTTTGAGTTCTGAGCCCGAGTGATCAAAGGGCTGATTAATTGCTTTGTGCAACACTTCACCAATAATCCGAACAGACTCAACCACTGCTGGATCATTCGGAAGTTCATCTTTATCTGAATCAAACGATAATGTGCTTTCTGGAATACGAAGAACGGTATCGTTATCTGCAATCAAGACAATGACATTCTGCTTGGCCAGTTCGTCTCGAATTTCATGAAGGATATCCCGGCGAGCCTGTTCCGCATTCTTGAGCTTCTGAATATCCTGGGTAAATTGATCTTGCTTCTGAGTCAACTCAATGATCAACGCCACTGCTGCCAGAATAAAGACAACCAGTAACGCCGACATTAAATCCGAGAAAGAAACCCAATAGGGATTTTCTTCATCTACGGTACGATTTTTTGAACGCGATACTCCTCTCATTAAGCAGTCGCCTTGTTCTCGATTTCGTCCACAACACTGGAGATTGCCCGCACAGCATCATTCATTTGAGCTGCATAATCCGTGGTGCTCTGCGCCCAGATTCTAAGGTGATCCCTGGTTTGGCCGTTTGCTTGCTCGGCATAGTCATTCAGTAGCCGCGTGCCCTGATCTGCCAACTCCTCAATATTCTCTTTTAATGTTGCCAAATATTGATTCTGATGCATTTCAAGCGCTTGGAAGGAGTTGTCAGCCAGCTTGACCATTCCACCCAAATTATCAGCCGTACGCTCCATGGTGGTAATCGCAGACTGGATTTGATCACGAACAACACTGACCGATTCAGCCGCTCTTTGATTTTCACTCGCCAGATTTTCTGTCGATTCGGAAGCCGAAAGAATGGAGGTACTCAATCTGGTGGATGCCTGCTGCAACGTGGCACCGTATTCCTTTAACGACGTTGTAGAGCGCGTTAACTCAGTAGCGCCGTCATAAATGCTTCTGGCCAGTTTCTGAAAGTTGTCACTGTTGTTGGCCATTTGGGTCTGTATCCGCTGACTTTCAGTAAGCAGGTTCTGACTCGATTCAATTTGGTTTTGCATCGCTGTTTTGATGTCAGCAATGGTGCTTTCAAATTGGTTCCCAAGCGCACTATCTCGTTCAGCTTGCTTAACTTGAGCCTGCTGGATGGATGCTACAAGCTGCTGTTGCTGTTCACGATTATGATCAGCCATATCAGCCACTTGCTCTTTCATTTTATTTGTCAGGTTATTCTGTAAGGCAACAGACGTTCTGGCTTGTTTTTCATACACTTCACCAAAGTTCTGAAGTTGCTCTTCGGCGGCTCGAGTAGCTTGTTGTTGCTGTGTGGTCGTCTTTTCAACCAGCTCATCCACTTGTTCTGAAATACGTTGAATCAAGCCCTGCTCTCGTTCGGACGCAGCCTGCTGGTTTTGATTCAGATTGCTGATAAACTCATTCAGGGCCTGATTCATCGATTCAACCGCGTCATTAACGCCTCTGGACGCGCTGTCCATAGACTCCCGCTGAGCTGCTCCCTGTTGTCCAAACTTGTCCATAAAGGATTCGATCAGTTGTTCAAGCGCTTTCTGACTGCCATCGGACGCATCGTTCACCAACCTGTCCATGGCAGGCCCCATCACGTTTTGAAGACTTTGCTCCAGCCCCTGCTGAATCCCCGCAGTCGCTTCCAGCAAGGATTCCTGCATTTTGTTTCCAATTTGTTCAGCCAGACCTTGTAAAGCCTCTCGTGATTGCCCTCCATCATCTGCAATCTTTTTAAGCTGCATTTCGGCGGTCATACGCGGGAAAATTGCGTCAATTTTTACCTGCAGTTTCCCTATCCTCTTTCTGATCCCATTTTCAAACCACTTTTCAATAAAATTGAACGTTACACTTAAAAACACACCCCAAACTGACGTCATGAAAGCGAGCTTCGCGCCACTGATTACATGGGCCAAGCCGGCTTTCATCTCTTCAACGGCAACATCATTACCAATATTGAGTTCAGACAATCCAAGCTGCAATCCAACAAACGTTCCGATAACACCAATAGCTGTCAGAAAACCTGGAACGGCTGCCATCAAGCGACTTTCAGTAATACCCGGAGCCAAGCTTGAAGCATTAAAGAAATAGTCAGCGTCATACACATTGCAAAGTTTCTTTGAATCTCCGTCTTTTGTTTCAATCAAGGTTTCATCGAATTCTTCCCACAAGTGTCTTTCAGGCCCTTTGCGTTTTCCTATTTTCTCCAGTAAATCATTACGGTTTTCCAGTACAGAGGAGTCACTTTCTTTACCCAGAAAGTCTTTTGTCAGCCAACGAACACGTGACCACGCATGGTATGTAGACCATGAAAGAACAATCAGGAAAAGAACAAATAAAAATAGAAGCAGGGCGACAAAAAGTGCACTCAAGTCTGCTGCTGTTGTAAAACTGAAAATTGCCGAGAAGTCGGGAATCAAACCGGATAAATCAATAGATTGCATAAGGCAGTACTGCTCCTTGTATCAAGAACGGTCAGTGTCGCTAGCCGTAAGAGGTTTGAACTAGCGATCACCAAATAATTAATGGAACCTAGCCAAGACATATCACGACTATCAGACTACTGGTGTCTTATTCAATCGTCGAGGATAAGCTGCAATCGTGTTGACCTTGCTTCCTCAATTGCAAACCTGCTGGGGAGGATATACCTCGTTTTGAAAGGTGCTGATCTGCCCGGTGTTCAGGCGTAGCTGGATGTAAAACCGAAATTCCAGTTACGCCTTATTATTTGGCACAATCTCCCAATGACCAGTTTTGGCTGATCCAACACGTTGTAATCGACCATCACGCTGCAGCTTGGTAATAGCACGAGCGATGGTACGAATGTCCTTGCCTATAACATTGGCCATTTGTTGGCGCGTCAGTATCGGATCGGATTCCAGCAAGGCCAAAATCGCCTCGGTGGTTTTCATTCCTGCGATATCAACGGAGCGATTTACAGGGGCGTTTACAGGGGCGTTTACAGGGGCGTTTACAGGGGCGTTTTGCGCAAGAGTCTGGGCAATCACAGACAAGGTGAAATGAATAAAAGGCGTGCTATTGGCTTCCTCATCAGCTTGTTCAAGTGCCCGGTAATAGCTCTGTTGATTGTCCTTGATAACACTTTCAAGCGGCAGCGCCAAAAACAATGGATGCCACTGTGACAATATGAGTGTTTGCCACAACCGCCCCATTCGGCCATTCCCATCGCTAAACGGGTGAATAAATTCAAACTCATAGTGGAAGACACTGCTGGTGATCAACGGATGATCTTTGCTTTGTCTGAGCCAATCGGTCAGATCAGCCATCAATCCTGAGACCTGGTGAGCAGGCGGAGCTATGTGATGCACGATCCCCGCCTTGTGAATACCGACTGCTTTGTTTCGAAACTCTCCGGCGGTGACCAAAGTATCTGCCATCATCAGACCATGGGCAGACAGCAGGTCCTTGATATTGCCGGGTTGCAAATTGGGCAAGGCGTCATAAGCCGCAATAGCGCCTTTAACTTCTGCCAATTCACGCACATTACCCAGGACATGATGCCCATCCACAATCGCTGTGATCTGGTCTTCTGTCAGGGTATTCCCTTCAATGGCCAACGTACCTGTGATGGTTTTAATGCGATTTTGCTTACGCAATTGGGGAGAAGCATTGAGCGCACTGGCATTCAGCCGTCCAACCTGTTCGCTGATCTCGGCAACGAGGTTAAGAATCTCAGAAGTGATGGTAAACGGTGGTTGATAGCTCATATGCCAGCTCTTTTTCCTGACGCTGAAAGAAATGTCCAGTCAGCCTTGCGCAAGGTGACTGGCAAGAATCAGGCAACCAGGCCAATACCTATGGCACGCCTGCTACCTTGTATGGATTTCGGCCGCCTTCAGGAGGACGTTTAAAGCGTTTGTACGTCCATTGGTACTGTTCCGGAGCGGTAGCAACCACTTGCTCCACGCTTTTATTCAGTCCTTCGCTGGATTCCATCGGATCAGTGCTGTAGATCTGCTCATCCGCTTCCAGCAGGTGAATATCAAAACCTTCACTGTTGGGCAGTCGCACGGCAAACACCATCAGAGCATGGGCTTTGGTGCGTTGCAGCAGTTCAAACGGCATTCTCGGCGTGAGTGTCGGCACTTCCATAAACGGTACCATCACACCGCTGCGGCGTTCCGGTTCCTGATCCGGCAGAAAACCAACGGCTTGCCCACGTTGCAAGGCCTTGAAAAGTGATCGAACGCCACCTGCTGTGGTCGGTACCAGTCTGGCACCGATCAGCTCCCGGCGCTGTTTCATCCATTCATCAAACACCGGATTCTTGGCGGGCTTGAACATAATGGTCATGTCGGTCCGTTGTGCCAGATACTGATTCAGCAATTCCCAGTTGCCAATGTGCGGCGCCAGCAACAACAGTCCACGGTCATCTTCCAGCGCCTGCTGAAGCAGTTCTTCATTGTGAACCTGGCGAATCAATTTCAGACTGGCGTCGGGAGAGCGCCCCCAGAGCATGCCCATTTCAGCGGCGACCATGCCATTGTGCAGCAAGGTACTTTTCAGCAATGCATCACGTTCTTGTTCCGGCATGTCCGGGTACACCATCGACAGGTTCACCCGCGCCACTTCACGAGCACGGGTACGACGAATCCATAGCATCCTGCCTAACAGACGCCCAACCCCCTGGGCCAGTGACAATGGCAATAACGACATCAGGCGAATCAGCCCGATCATCAAATATCCGGATAGCGTTTTCACAGTGGAGTCCTGAAAGGAAAGCGAGCCAAGCGGCATCGGAAGCGGTGGCAAGTTTACCCGTGCCGTCGTCGTGTGGGCAAACCACTGAGTCCGTCACCCAGCACCCTCCGCCGTTCCAGGCCCGGATTCCCGAATGCCCCGGTATCTGGGGCACGTATCTCAACCGACATAACACAGCCCAAAAACAGCACCGGAAACAGGGCACGACAAAGTTCTCAACCCGTATTTAAACGGGTGTCTAAAATAATCGGAACAGCATAGAATAGCGCCCGCCCAAAAGGCACTCTTCCCCACCGTACTACTTGCTCTACAGGAGCCAGGCCCAATGAAATTTGACTATATGGTTGGTGCCGTCATTCACGACCTGAAAAACCAGCTGCAAACCCTACAGGTATGCGAGCTGGACGCCATGCAACAAATCCCGGCAAGGTACCACCACTTGCTGAAACCGATCGTTCAGAACACCAATCGTCTGCAGAACGATGCCATGCAGATGATGACGCTGTTCCGGCTGGAAAAAGCCATCGACTTCCCGTTCGATGATGCTTGGCCGCACGACACCGCGCTGGATGCCATCGAGTCGATGCAGATCCAGTTTCCGAACATCAAGTTTGTCAACGACATCGCCGAGAGCATTCAGGGCGTCTACAACGACGATCTGCTGCAACTGGCACTGACCACCCTGATCACCAACAGCGCCCAGGCCGGTGCGACCCGCATTCGCATTGCTGCCGATGCCGGCGACAACGAAATCGTCTGGCACATGGAAGACAATGGCCACGGCTTTGACCAGAGTGTGTTGAACGGCGAGCAGATCACCACCAAGACCGGCGGTAGCGGTCTGGGTCTGTATCTGGTCGACCTGATTGCCGCCCACCACAAGGCTGACGACCAACAGGGTCGCATCAGCTGCAGCAATCTGCCCAAGGGTGGCGCGGAAGTCCGCATTCACATGCCCCAGCATGCACTGGGTTAATTGATCCAGCGAGCCACCAGCCTGCGCCGGGCCACTGTTATCCCCGCCCGGCATTGCTATAATCCGGCGTCTTTTCCATTTATCTTCGCTATCGGCGAATGCATCAGCTGGACTGTTGCTCGCTGAAAAGGGTTATACGCTGTGAGTCAGAGTCGCCATAACATCAAGACCTTCCAGGGCCTGATTGCCGCCCTGCAGGAATTCTGGTCCGAACAGGGCTGTGTCATCAACCAACCGCTGGATCTGGAGGTTGGCGCCGGTACCTTCCATGTTCACACCTTCCTGCGTGCCGTCGGCCCGGAAACCTGGAACTCAGCGTACGTTCAGCCAAGCCGTCGTCCTACTGACGGTCGTTATGGCGAGAACCCGAACCGCCTGCAGCATTACTACCAGTTTCAGGTGGTGATGAAGCCAAACCCGATCGACATCCAGGAAAAGTATCTGGATTCCCTCAAGGCACTGGGCATCGACCCATTGGTGCACGACATCCGTTTCGTGGAAGACAACTGGGAATCCCCGACTCTGGGTGCCTGGGGTCTGGGCTGGGAAGTCTGGCTCAACGGTATGGAAGTGACCCAGTTCACCTACTTCCAGCAAGCCGGTGGTCTGGAGTGCTACCCGGTCACGGGTGAAATCACCTACGGTCTTGAGCGTATCGCCATGTACCTGCAGGAAGTGGACTCCGTTTACGACCTGGTCTGGACGTACGGCCCGGATGGCAAAGCCGTGACCTACGGCGATGTGTTCCATCAGAACGAAGTCGAACAATCGACCTACAACTTTGAGTACGCCGACGTCGACTTCCTGTTCCAGGCGTTCGACCAGTACGAAAAAGACTGTAACCGTCTGATCGAAGCCAACCTGCCACTGCCTGCCTATGAGCAGACGCTGAAAGCCTCGCACACCTTTAACATGCTCGACGCGCGCGGAGCGATCTCGGTGACCGAACGTCAGGGCTACATTTTGCGCGTTCGCACCCTGGCCCGTGCCGTGGCACACGCCTACCTCGATAGCCGTGCAGAAAAAGGCTTCCCGTTAGCCGACGAAGCCATCCGTCAGGAAATACTGGCCAAATGGCAGGCCGCCAAGGCCAAAGAAGCTGAAAAAGCAGCCAAGCAAGCTGAGAAAGCCCAGGAGAACAACTAATGGCTACACGTGATTTTCTGGTTGAACTGGGTACGGAAGAACTGCCACCGATGGCACTGAAGAACCTGCATCAGTCATTTCTTGAGGGCATTCTTTGGGGACTCGAAGGAGCTGGATTAACAAAGGGAGACGATCACTGCCAGCTCTACATAACGGATGATGGTCGAGTACCCAAATATGCCGCACCTAGACGTCTGGCTGTGATCATTAAAAATGTTCCAGAGAAGCAAGAAGATCGGACTGATGTTCTCTTTGGCCCGCCAGCCAAAATCGCCTATGACGCCGATGGCAATCTGACCAAGGCCGCGCTCGGCTTTGCTTCCCGCGCTGGTGCCAGCGCCGAAGACCTGAAAGAAGCCCCGGAATCCGCAGGCAAGAACGCGGGCAAGCTGATGCTGGAGCGCACCATCTCGGGTAAAAACACCGTTGAACTGCTGCCAAAAATCGTTCAGAACAGCCTCGACAAACTGCCGATTCCAAAGCGCATGCGCTGGGGTTCGTCCCGTACTGAATTTGTGCGCCCGGCCCGTTGGTTGCTGATGTTATTCGGAAACGAGGTTGTAGAAGCCGAAGTTATGGGCCTAAAAGCAGGTAATACCAGCCGTGGCCACCGCTTCCATGCACCGGGTGAAATCACCATCAATGACCCGGCGGAATACGAAAGCAAACTGCGTAACGCATACGTAAGGGCCAACTTTCTGGAGCGTTCCGACTTGATCGCCGAGCAAGTCAAAGCCGAAGGCGAGAAGCTGGGCGGCGAAGCCGTGATCGAAGACGATCTGCTGGAAGAAGTCACTGCCCTGAACGAGTGGCCGGTGGCGCTGGCTGGTTCATTCGAAGAAGCATTCCTGACTGTACCGGCGGAAGCGTTGGTGTCTTCCATGAAAGAACACCAGAAATACTTCCACGTGATGAAAGACGGCCAGCTGCTGAACAACTTCATCACCATCTCCAACATCGAGTCCAAAGATCCGATGCAGGTGATTTCCGGTAATGAAAAAGTGATTCGTCCCCGTCTGGCCGATGCCAAGTTCTTCTGGGACACCGACCGCAAGCAACCGCTGGAAAACCGCTTCGAGAAGCTGGAAAACGTGGTCTGGGTCAACAGCCTCGGTTCCATCGCTGACAAGGCGCGCCGTATCTCGATGCTAGGCCAGAAAATCGCCACGGCCATGGACGCCGACACCGCACTGGTCGAACGCGCTGCGAAGCTGTGCAAGAACGATTTGGTCACCAACATGGTATTCGAGTTCACCGACCTTCAGGGTCTGGCGGGCAAATACTACGCCGAACACGACGGTGAACACGCAGACGTTTGCGCCGCCATGGTCGAACAGTACATGCCAGCGTTTGCCGGTGATGAACTGCCAGCCACCACTACCGGTACCGCCATTGCGCTGGCTGATCGTCTTGATTCGCTGGTCGGCCTGTTCGGCATTGGCCAGCTGCCAACCGGCTCCAAAGACCCGTTTGCGCTGCGTCGTGCGTCATTGGGTGTGCTGCGTATTCTGGTTGAAAAGCAAATCAATCTGGATCTGAACCAGCTGATCGACTGGGCGCAGGAAAGCGACTGGGCCACCGATCTGAATGCCGACACCAAAGCCACGCTGATCGAATACATGCTGGATCGTTTCTCCGCCTGGTATCAGGACGAGAACATCCCGGCTGACGTATTCCAGGCGGTTCGCGCACTGGGCGTGACCAACCCGCTGGATATCGACCGTCGCGTACAGGCGGTACATGCGTTCTCCAAACTGGATGCCGCAGAAGCACTGGCGTCGGCCAACAAGCGCGTGGCCAACATTCTGGCCAAGAACGGCGGCGATCAGGTCGAAGCCGTGGTGAACCGTGAGCTGCTGCAACAGGCAGAAGAAAAAGCGCTGGCAGATGAAATCGCCGGTATGCAGGATCTGCTCAAGCCATCTCTGGCCAAGGGCGACTACCAGGGCGCACTGAACGCCCTCGCCTTCCTGCGTGATGTGGTTGATGCCTTCTTCGACAACGTCATGGTAATGGCCGACGACGAAGCGGTTAAGAACAACCGCCTCGCCTTGCTGAAACAGCTGCAAGGGCTGTTCCTGGCCATCGCTGATATCTCTGTACTGCAGAGCTGATCCATCCCCAGGCGGATACCAGCCGGTATCCGCTGCCCTTTTCTTGTCACGGACTTCCCTATGACCTCTCTGGTAATCCTTGATCGCGACGGCGTGATCAATCAGGACTCGGACGCTTACGTCAAACATGTTGATGAGTGGATTCCCATTCCCGGCAGCGCTGCCGCCATTGCCCGCTTGTGCAAGGCGGGCTACCAGGTGGCCGTGGCAACCAACCAGAGTGGTCTGGCGCGGGGTTATTTTTCACAGGCTGACCTCGATGCCATGCACGCCAAAATGACCGCACTGGTCGAAGCCGAAGGCGGCTCGTTCGCTCACATCGCCTGGTGCCCGCATGGGCCTGACGACCACTGCGACTGTCGCAAACCCCTGCCGGGGCTGATTGACCAGATCGAACGGGCATTAGGTGTCTCTGCCGCCGGGGCACCCATGGTCGGGGACTCCCAACGTGATCTGGAAGCCGGTATCGCACGCAACTGTGTGCCAGTGCTGGTTCGTACTGGCAAAGGGGTTAAAACCGAACCCAAACTGGCTCAGCACAGCGAACTGAACCGTGCTCAGGTGTTCGATAATCTGTCCGACTGGGTCGATCACTTTCTTGCCGAAAAATCGTGAAATACGGGTTTGATTGCTCGCTGGTTCCTCAGAGGAAACAGTTCTAGGAATCCAATTGGTACCCGAATTCCCTTAGCGATGGTATAAACACTGTCCATTAAATGAGATCAGTACGGCTCTTTCTCGTCGCGCCTACTCCGATTACCGCGCAGCCAGAGAGAGTCATCGGCCCGGATAATAAATTTTATGACAACCACCAGTCCGTCCAGTACCTCTTCCGCCCCCGCCAGTACACCGCTCGACAAAATCCGCAGCATTGTTTTCTACATCTGGCTCGCGCTGGTCACCGGTATCTGGTTTGTCGGCAGCCTGCCCTTTGCACTGTTCGCCGACATTCGCGCCCGGAACTACATTGTGATGGTGTACTACTGCCGTTTGGTACTCATCGGCTTGCGCTGGATTTGCGGCATCCGCTGTGAAATCGAAGGCACCGAAAACATCCCGACCGACCCGAACAAGGGCGTCGTGATTCTGAGCAAACACCAGAGCACCTGGGAAACCATGATGCTGCCCACCGTCATTGCACCGCACGTTCAGGTGGTCAAGAAAGAACTCTCCTACCTGCCGTTCTTTGGCTGGGGCCTGCAGTTGATTCAGCCGATCTTTATCGACCGCAGCAAAAAGACCAACGCCCTCAAGCAAGTGATGCAACAAGGTGAAGACCGTATGAATCGTGGCATTCACGTGTTGGTCTTCCCGGAAGGCAGCCGCATTCCGGTCGGCAAGCGCAAGCTGTTCTCCAAGAGCGGTGCGATGCTCGCCACTCGTACCGGTGCCCCTGTGATTCCGGTAGCACACAACTCCGGCGAATGCTGGCCGAATACCAACTGGGTCAAACGTCCGGGAGTGATTCGTCTGGTGATTGGTGAGCCGATTGATCCAGCCGACATGAAAACCGCCGATCTGAATGATCAGGTTGAGCAGTGGATTAACGAGCAGGTGGATCGCATTTCAGACACACCGTTCAGCGGTGAATACGTTGATGCCGATACCAGTGGCAAGCGTTTTTAAACACCGCTATTTTCGAACGCCAGACCTCACTCCGGGAAGGCCCAACCTCTGGGCCTGACCTGCTTTACAACAAAAATTCCAATACCGTTGTTCCCGTACCGTCGCAGGTGATATTGCTGGTTGCGGACAGCTCTTCAATCGAGTGATAGCTACCGGAACCATCGGCATAAGCCTGACCAGACCGCATGTTGTAGGTGTATTCAACCGTTTCCGTTGTATCGCTTGTTATGGTTTCCAGGCTGGTCATAAACGACATCTCGGTAATGCTATCGAACGCTACCTCTGAATACGCCGAGTCATACACGTCTCTGGCATAAGCCCGTTGGAAGTTCATCACCATCAAATCATCAATCGACTCATCGTCACCCTCAAACGTACCGTTGTTCGTACTCAGTACACAGTCGGTGGAATAACTGCCGGTTTCCTTAACCAGATATTCATCGTTGTCCAACCCCAGTAACGACTTGCTCAAGGCCGATACGATCAAGGTATAGCTGCCCGCATCATCGCTGGAAGGGTAAATTGACAGCTGATACTGATGGCCAGAAACCGGCATGAATACCGCGTATTCATCACTACTGCCGGAAACATTGGTTCCATAATTGGTCGTGTCGCTGAGCACATCCAAATCTTCGATGATCAAATCAAAATCTGTCCCGGTGCTTCCCTGTAACCGGATCAAAGCGTAATCATCATCCTGGGCCGTAAACAGATATTGATGCGAGCGATCTTCGCTGGCATTGCTGTTGGCATCCAGATTACCCTGACTCTGCTGACCTTTGTTCAAGGCCATATCTTCTCCGGTATAACTCAGTTCATCCAGAACCACCGTCGCATCATCGTAGGTCGTTACCGGGTTCAGACTGACCGCAGGATCATCAGAGTTGTTCGAACCACCACAGGCGGTCAACAGCGTCATCATCGACAAGCTAAAAGCAGTGTACTTCATAACAAAAATCCCTTTACCTAATGGCAGATAAATATACTCAGAGGCCAAGTGCATGATGGTGTTCCCGTGGCCGATGGATGGAAATCATGACACTAAAAGAGCCTGACATAAATCACTCAGATACCCAGATGACAAACCCTTAATTATGAATTCAAGTGCCCGACTCTTCGCTCGCTACTTACCCGCCATGCAACCCGGATCGCTGGATTGGATAGGTGTTCGACCCGCGAGAAAAGCACCCGTACAAGCGCTAGACTCAACCGACGCCATCGCCGGTCTTGGACTGATGGGTGATCGACGCTGTGAAGGAACGCCCGGTTCCGCCCGTCAGGTCACTCTGATTAATGCCGAACACATGGAAGTGATTGCCAAACTTCTAGGCTTTGATCGGATTGATCCGGCACGGCTGCGCCGTAATCTGGTGGTCTCCGGCATCAATCTTCAGGCACTACGACACCAGCGTTTTCAGATTGGTGACGCCGTCTTTGAAGCCACTGCTCAATGCCATCCCTGTGGACGTATGGAGCAAGTACTGGGCAGAGGCGGCACCGCCGCCATGCTCGGACACGGCGGACTGTGCGCGAAGATTATTCAGGGAGGCAAGATACAGGTTGGGGATCAGGTGGTGCCGTTGTTGGCTCAACAAGAGTTATTCTAATAAAAGGGAGCTAGACACATGCTGGACGCAACAACCAAAGACACGGCTTTGAAATCTTTAAGTCAGTACTTGAAGGTAGAATCAAGCTATCTATCCCAGACATTTAGAGAGATACAAATCCCTCCCGAAGTCTGTGATCCTGCTGAATACTTACTTAGCTACGTTGAGAGTGAGCTCGGTGAGATACAGAAACCACCAGAAGGAGTCTGGTTTCATGGTAGCCGGGTTCGGTCACCAAGGAGTTTTTTGAAATCTGGTATTCGCACGAAAAGTGAAATGCACGATAGCGTCTATGAGTTTCTGAGCGTTCTTGCGCAGGATATCCCCTATGACGGGGAGTACCCCCACTCAATCTCAACAAACGCCAAGGAGTCGCTAGGTTTTTTGGATGAAGGCCCTTTTGCGTCTTTGTTTAGGGAGCAATGTATTTCTCCAGGTCACGGCTCACACAACTACACCCATGTACCTGAACTCGTTGAGGATTTAGCAGGAGAACTTTGCGGCAGCAATTATTCGAGACTTGTTTCTAAATTTCAGGATTCCACTCAACCCTGTATTGTTCATTTCACGAATACCATGAGCTCTCATCATCTATCCAAGTTTCTATATTTTGTCTTTTTAACTTGTAGAGGATTTTCTACGGGTGAAGCCTCACAGGTGGTTCATTGTTTCTGTAACTTGAAAGGTAAACCAGTGGAGCCTGGTAGGATTATCAAGATCGAAACGCTATAGAACTCGCTCCCAGAAAATGCGACTTGTCTTTTTTATCTGCCTGAATACATAGGGCAGATAAACAGCCCTCTCTCTCCTGCAGTGTTCCACGTGGAACGTAGCTCTGTATTTTCCATCAATCCCGCCCGGTGCTACCGCACCAGAGGATTCCTATTCATATGATCATTGTTAAATGTAGGGTGTATTAGCGCCAGCGCAATACACCAAACTGGCACTTCAGATGGCCCAGTGTTCCACGTGGAGTATCGTTTGTTCGTACTTCCGTTGCGATACCCTGACAACAATGGGAACAAAAAAGCCGAAGCAAAACTGCTTCGGCTTATTCACTCGATCCCCAGTGTTCCACGTGGAACCGCTGGAATTAATCAACCATGCCGGAGATTTCGACCAGTGGGCTGACGTCAGCGTCGTAATCAACACCCTCGATTCCGAAACCAAACAGACGCAGGAACTCAGCCTGGTAGCCTGCAAAGTCCGTCGCCGTTGGAATGGTTTCAGTAGTGATCATATCCCACGCGTCTTCAACCGCTTTCTGAACTTCAGGCTTCAGCTCCAGTTCATCAACACGGGCACGCCCCTCGTCATCCAGGCGTGGAGTGTCGCTGTACAGACATTCACTGTACAAACGATACAACTGCTCGATACACCCTTCGTGAGTCCCCTCTTCCTTCATCACCTTGAACAGCAATGACAGGTACAGCGGCATAATTGGAATGGCAGAACTGGCCTGAGTGACAACCGCCTTAAGGACGGAAACGCGAGCGTCCCCGCCTTTGGCTGCGAGCTTTTCACGGATAGCTTTTACGCGCTCATCCAGATCCTGCTTGGCGCGACCGATGGTGCCACCCCAGTAAATATCCCAGGTCACTTTCTCGCCGATGTAAGTGAACGCAGAAGTCTTGGCACCGTCGGCCAGTACACCGGCGTCATCCAACGCATCGATCCACATCTGCCAGTCTTCACCACCCATCACAGCAACGGTGTTGTCGATGTCGTCCTGAGACGCCGCTTCCAGAGTGAATTCCTGAATCTCGGACTTGTTGGTGTTGATGCCCATCAGCGTCACGTCTTTGCCGATTGGCTTCAAGGTGGAGTTGTGGACTTCGCCGGTACGAGGATGCTGACGACGCGGAGCAGCCAGACTGTAGATCACCAGATCAACCTGACCCATATCGGCCTTGATGGTATCAATGGTCTTTTGTTTCAGCTCGTCCGTGAACGCATCGCCATTGATGCTCTTGGCGTACAATCCATCTTCTTCAGCAAACTTGTGGAACGCTGCCGAGTTGTACCAACCCGCAGTGCCCGGCTTTCTGTCAGTGCCTTCCTTCTCAAAGAACACACCCAGAGTCGATGCGCCCGCACCAAAAGCGGCAGCAATACGAGCAGCCAGACCGTAACCAGTGGAAGAGCCGATCACCAGCACACGCTTGGGCATATCGATTTTGCCCTGCGCCTTGATGTACTCGATCTGCTCTTTGACGTTGGCTTCACACCCGGTTGGATGGGTCGTCACACACATAAAGCCACGAACTTTGGGTTTGATAATCATGAATCGTTCCTGTCGATAAGATGGATGTCTTGCGGTGCACAACGCCAGGTCTTGTCGACATCGAAGCCAGGCCTGTCGTACGCAGTCGCTCATTATATGCGTAAGGCAAGTGCAGTTCAGCAGTGCCTGAGGTTCAGGAACAAATCGTCTAAGACATACATTATTTCCTGTTCCACGTGGAACACGACACACTGGAAGTTCTGTGGATAACTTCGTGGATTAATTTCCAGCTTGCGTAGTTTCAGAAGGCAATCAAAAACAGCGGCCACAAAAAAGCCCCAGACGATTTTCATCGAGTGGGGCCAGTCTGTATGCGGGTTTTATCAGAAATCCAGGTTCGCCACGTTCAGTGCGTTGGACTCAATAAACACACGGCGAGGTTCAACTTCATCCCCCATCAGGGTTGTGAACATCTTGTCGGCGCCCACCGCATCTTCGATGGTAACCCGCAGCATACGGCGGGTGTTGGGGTCCATGGTGGTTTCCCACAATTGATCCGGGTTCATCTCACCCAGACCTTTATAGCGCTGAATGGTAAAACCACGGCGGGCTTCATTCAGCAGCCATTGCACGGTGTCCCAGAAATCTTCAATGATGTGAACACGCTCGCCACGCTTGATGAACGCACCCTCTTCCAGTGTTTCGCTGAGAGTGTGGCCCATGGTCGCAATTTTCTTATAGCCATCGCCTTTGAAGAAATCCTGATCCAGCAGATATTCCTTGGCAATGCCATGCGTCACAACCTTGATCATCACGTCGTGGATGCCACGCTCGGTATCTTCACAAGGTTCCACGTGGAACACATTGCCAGAACGACCCGCATCCGGCAGACGCGCCTGAAGTTGTTCACACCAGTCCAGAACCACTTTTGCGTCGTTCATGGTGTCGGCATCCAGCGTTGGCAGGCTCAGCATTTCATGCAGCACTTCCAGCGGCACCAGGTTGCCGCGCCGACGGATGGCATCCTGGGTATCGCGGTAGTCTTGAACCAGCTGAGCGAACGCTTCATCCGTGATGGCCGGTGCTTCTTCAGATGGATACAACGCCGCTTTTTCCAGCGCGACGTGAGTCAGATAGCTTTCCAGCTCTTCCTCGTCCTTGATGTACTGCTCTTGCTTGCCGCGCTTGATTTTATACAGCGGTGGCTGAGCAATGTAGACGTGACCCCGTTCAATCAACTCCGGCATTTGACGGAAGAAGAAGGTCAGCAGCAGCGTACGAATGTGCGCACCATCCACGTCCGCATCGGTCATGATGATGATACTGTGATAACGCAGCTTGTCCGGGTTGTACTCTTCCCGGCCAATACCGCAGCCCAATGCGGTGATCAGTGTGCCGACTTCCGCAGACGACAGCATTTTGTCAAAACGGGCTTTTTCGACATTCAGAATCTTACCCTTCAAAGGCAGGATTGCCTGGGTACGACGGTCACGGCCTTGCTTGGCAGAACCGCCAGCGGAGTCACCCTCCACCAGGTACACTTCAGACAGTGCCGGATCTTTTTCCTGACAGTCGGCCAGTTTGCCCGGCAGGCCAGCGATATCCAGCGCGCCTTTGCGACGAGTCATTTCACGAGCCTTGCGAGCGGCTTCACGAGCACGCGCCGCATCGATCATTTTACCAACCAGCTCTTTTGCAGCTTGAGGGTTCTCTTCCAGATACTCTTTAAACAGACGACCCATCTCTTGCTCAACTGCCGGTTTGACTTCACTGGATACCAGTTTGTCTTTGGTCTGGGAGCTGAA
>PBNY01000068.1 GCA_002723385.1 Oceanospirillaceae bacterium
ATGCCGTTGTGTTCGAGTTTTTTGACCAACCTGGATTTTGGTATCTATGAAAATCGGATTGATCTGTACGTTCGTCTCTCAGGGCATTCTCAGTTTACTCAACCTGTTTATCTCCATTCTGATTCTGCGAGAGCAAGGTGTTGAACAGTTTGGTGTTTACAGCCTGGTCTTTTTTCTTGGACTGACCTGCATCTCGTTTCAGAACGCTGTGGTTAACTCACCCTTGTCGACGGAGTTGAATCGGGTGCGTTCGGCTTCTTTTGGTCGTCTGCTGGGTTATTACAACATCACCAATCTGTTCTATTGCCTGATTGTGTTGGCGGTAGCGGCCATCGCTTCGTGGATTATTGGTGTCAGTTTTTCGGTACTGGTGATGTACCTGATGGCATTGCTGATGCGGGAATTCTGGAAAGGTGTGCTATTTTGCCTCAACGATGCCGTACTGGTGATGGTCATGGACCTGCTGTTTGCGGCTACGACCACGGCTGGTCTGCTGCTGTTGGTGCCGGACTCTGTTGACGGCACGTTGCTGATCATCGGTGCAACCATGTGGTCTTTCTCGTTGGTGGTTCTGTTTCGACCAGTATTACGCCGCCTGTCAGGGTTGGCGACCTGCTGGCGCTTCTTTCTTCGTCACGTTTGGCACAAGGCACGCTGGACGCTGGTTGGGGTGCTTACTACCGAGCTTCACAGCCGCTCTTATCTGTTCCTGACGGGTAGCTTCTTTGGTACAGGCGCAGTGGGTACCTTGCAAAGTGCGCGTATTCCCTTCGGCCCCCTGAGCCTGATGATCACCGCATGGTCCAGGTTTTCCCGGCCTTTGCTGTCGCGCTGGAAGCTGGAGAAGCTTGAAGAGCGTCGTTTGACCTATCTCTTCGCGTCACTTGGCTCTTTCGCTGTCATGAATCTGGTGTTTTTTGCGTTGCTTTGGTTGCTTTGGGATTACGCAGTGGAATTTGTCTTCAAGGATCTGGATGCCGGGTTATTCGATATTGTTATTCTTTGGTTTGTCTTGACACTGTTTTTGCACCTGCGGACGTCGGTCTCCGTCTATCATCAAGCCAACAGTGACTTCCGATTTGTTAGTATGACGGGCATCCATGGCCTGGTACTGACGCTGGTGGCAAGTGGGCTTGTCATCGCTCTGGATGAGTACCGCTGGATGCCGTTAGCACTGGTAGCGGGAGAAATCTGGATGCTTTTTTTGCTGTTGAAACCCATCGTAATGAAGCGGGCCTGACATGATCGGAATCTTTGTGTGTACCTACAAGCGACCTGTCGTCAGAGATTGTTTGCTGAGCCTGATTGAAAGCGTCGAGCAGACAAGCTGTCAGGATGTCGAGATTCACGTGATTGATAATGATGCGTCCGGCTCCGGCAAACAGGCTTTTGATTCGGTGGTGTCGGAATCGAATTTCCCCCTTTTTTACCACCTAGAAGGCACGCCGGGTATCGCCAGTGCCCGAAATCGGTGTCTGGAACTGGCCGCCAATCGCTGCCAGTGGCTGCTGTTTGTCGATGATGATGAAACGGTTGCTTCAGAGTGGTTTGGCGGCTATCTGTCGGTGTTTGAAAACAGCGATGCGGTTGCCTACGTGGGCCTGGTTGAAACCGTGTATCCGGAATACGTAAAGGATGAGGTTCGATATTCCGGTTTGCACGATCGGAGCCAGAAGCCCCATTTGCAAACGATCAGCTCCGGTGCCTGTAATAATTGTGCGCTTTCGATCGACTTTATCGAAAAACACCAGTTAAGGTTTGATGATCGCTATAACAGCATGATGGGTGAAGATTCGGATTTGTTTGAGCGCATTAATCGTCTCGGGGGCGTTATCCTCTGGAATGCGCATTCGATTGTTTATGAAATATTGGTGCCTGAGCGTGCTACCCGCGATTGGGCCTATCAACGTTATCAATGGGTGGGAGAAACATACGCACTGCGCAAAAAGCGCTATATGTCGCGTATGGGTATTTTTAAAGAACTCGTGCAAAGCGTTTTGAATTCAGCAGTGGCCTTTGGGCTGTCCTGGCTTTGTTTCCCGTGGCCAGCCAAACACGTTAAGTTTTATGCCTACTTCATACGCAACCGTGCCAAGGTACGGGCGTTCATCAACGCTTGAGCTGGTCGTTGCCTATTATCTGACCTGGTTTGAGAAGTACGGGCTGTTTTTTGTAACAGCTTACGCTTTGGGCCTCGTCACGCCTGAATTAAGCCCCAAGGTTGCCTTGATGGATCTGGATCTGGAAGCGACGGTTGCATCCAAATCCGGTTCCAATGCCGTCAAACAGCTCTTCTGGATGGGTTGTCTGGTGCACTATATGGTGCTGGCAGCCCGTGATGGCGGGCGAGTGCTCAGGTACCGGTTTGTGCCCATTTTGCTGACGCTCGGCTTCGTGGTGCTGATCTCGGCGTTTTTCTCCAGCTATCCTGGAACGGCAATCAAGCGTGCCATTTTTCAGATCGTGTTTCTCATTGTGGTCACTCTATCGATCTATTTCGCCTTCAGGCGCGGGACAATCGGTATTTGCGTGACGAGAGCGGTATACCTTCAGATCGCCATGGTGGTGCTGGCAATTGGGGTGGGTGGCGGCATGAACCACGCTGGTGAGTTAGCCGGTTATGCCAAGGTCAAAAACGTAATGGGACACTACATTGCGTCGGCTTTTATATTGTTGCTGCTGGTTGAGTTTGTTGAATCCCGAAAAGTGCGTCATTCATTGAAACTCAAGCTCATTCTGATGGGGATGCTGGTTTTAACCGTCAGTAAAACTTCTATTGCGGTTGTCATTATGATTCTGATGGCTTCACACTTGCCGCTGTTGGCGAATATGGTGGTCAGCTATACGCTGATTATTGCCTGGTTTATGTTGTTTGTTATCGTTCCGCCGATATCCTTTTTTCTAAACACCTACTGGAATTTTGCCATGGAGGTCAGCCCATCATTCTTTACACAGCGTGGTGAAATATGGGATGCCTGCTATAACGATCTGGCGCTATCAGGCAAATACGCCTTTGGATTTGGTTATGGGTCCTATTTCAGCGCCCCTGATATTCCATATTCCTTTGATATCAAATGGAGTTTTCTGCGCTTTATATCCTCAGCTCATAATGGATACATTGAGGTACTGCTGCAGTTCGGATTTATTCTGAGTGCCGCCACCTTGTATGTCTTGCTGAGACTGATGGGGCTGATTCGATTCTCGAAACTCCACGCGATGCTGTTCTTTCCGTTGATCCACAACACAACGGAATCGTCCTTTGTTCGTGACCATCACACGGTATGGTTTTTATTTCTGGCCATTTGTTTGTGTGCGGCACTGGTTCATGACGTGCACAGACGCCAGGCATTGGCTCAATGGAGAATGCGTCGCCAGCAAACTTTGGCGAAATCCAAAAAGGCCAAGACTTATTACTTGCGTGATCGGGAAGATGGGCTAGTCGTGATGGAACGTCGAGATCGTTGAGCCATCGACCGGCTGGGTAATTCCGTCAGTGACGAACAGGATTGAGCGGCCATGCCATTGGCCTGCGACCAAACCATTGGCAACCTGATCCAGTCGATGTTCTTCGTCGACATCGGATATATCGTTACGGGCAGAGTTTGTTCGGATTTTCTCAGACTGAGCGGCCAGCTCGTTCAAGGCATCCTGTTGGTCGTTGGCCAGTGGAGTGGCGATATTTTCAGTAACCAGAGTCAGTTCGACACCTGACCACATGGCTTTGATGATGCCGGGTTGGGGGGCTGTGTGCTTGGCTTTTTTTCTGGCTATTGCATCTTCAAGGGCAACAACGTTTCGGTCGTTGCCGTCACGATGGGAAGGTGGAATATCAGGAATTTCCGGTTTGGCCCAATGAGCAACAATGACGTTCGGGCCATAGGGAAGAACAGGAGGCTGCTCCGGCTCAGGAACCTGCTGTTCTCCCGGTTGCTCTGGCAGAACCGTTGGTGGTTTTTGCGGCAGGTCAGCTGGCGCTATTGGCTGGTTGGCAGGGCGAATATTGGGCTCTTCCAGCGGTAAATAGGGTGCAACCCGTTCTCTCGCTTTTTCGAGGGCGGCGTCCTGGTTACGCCATTGAACTTGTCGGGCGATGCGGAGTTCCTGCAGGCCCTGAACGATAGAGATCTGGCGTGTGCGATTGGCGATCAGCAAGCCGACGCCAATCATCCACACAAAACTGAACCAGACAGCGTGCTGATCTCTCAGGATCGAGGATTCAGTGATGTTATGTATTACCGGGAACAACAATGCGGCTTGCAAGACCAGGTTTCGGACACGGAATACCAGACCCACGAGTGCGAAATAGATGGGAATGGCCAGAAACAGCCCGAATTGAACCAGAATTCCGATATAGCCGTTGTGAGCAGAGTTGATGTATTGCAAGAAACTCCACTTGATATCAAATCCAAATGGGACCTCTTTGACGCCAAAATAACTGGCGTAGCCCCATCCTGTGAACAGTTTTCCGAACGCTTCCAGATCCTGATAGCAGGCGTTCCAGATTTCTCCCCGGTTGGTCATAAAGGTCGACGGCACATGCTGTGACAGATGCCAGTAGTCGCCCAGTTCAAACGAAATGGCTGGCCAAAATACAAACAGAACGAAGCACCCGGTGACAAGCATCAGATTGGTGAGCATGACCAACAGCAGATCGGTTCTGGCCATGATCATAAAGATCACCAGAACGGCTAAAGACGTTTTGCTTTGGGTCAGCAACAGCAGAGCAAGCAAGGTGGCCTTGAACACGAAGCTGAACGGGACTTTCCGTCCTTCAGTAAATTCCGCAACCCTTGTCATCACAAATAAAATGGCAATGTAGGCACCCAACACATTTTTGGCGTTTGTGTAGCCCGACAGTCCCAGTGTGTTGCTACCGACTCCCGTGGCCAGGGTATAGAGGGTCAGACCAATCACAACCATGCCGCTGAACCAGACGCAGATGCGAAGCGTGCGATTTCGATAGGCGTAATAGGTCGCTGAAAAAACGACGAACAGGAAAATAAACTGGAAGAAAGCCCGTTTGATTGAGGTGTTGAAGTAATCGGAAGATGCGGTACCGATCAGAACAGTCGTCCACATCAACAAAATCCAGATCCAGAAATTCTGTCGCAGGATCCGTAACCGATCGACCAGATGCAACATCAGGTATCCGGCGAACATGCCCAGCCAAAACAGCTGTTTGAGCATGTTGGAACCGGAATTCTGGGTGGTTACTTCGGACAAGTCTTGCTCAATCAGCTCTACCTTGGGAGCCAGATCAGGCATGAAAATGTCCAGAACGAAGAGCAGTACCAGCGCCATTCCATAGCGCTCAACCAGCCCTATCAGTCCGGTAGCTGAACGATTAATGGCGTCCATTGGTGACCTTTGACTGAAGAGGTGATCCAGTTTGTTTGAATCCGGGGCAAGAATTACCAGCACGGGAATCCTTTCCAGGTAACGATCGGTGTCTTTGTGAAACGTGTTGAAATCTGATCGTGTGTACCGGCTCTTAAAAAATAGTACAGATTTCGAAGTGCTGGTTATTCGCCAATCAGGCAGACATGGAAGAGTTGAGGAAGTTCGAATAGATGGTATGGGGCAGCTGTTTATCCGCTGCCCGGTAAAGAGACGTGAAGGTGAGCCAGAAAAACCTTCCGGGTCAGCTGCGTTTTTTGCTGAACAGGCGGCAGAGTTTGCTCTTGATCAACATCCATGCGAAGGCGCTGTTGGTGACCAGATAGCGTTTCCACATGCGGCCTGGTTCCTGGATAACGCGATACAGCCATTCCAGACCGGCTTTCTGCATCCATTCCGGTGCTCGCTGCACCTTGCCTGCCACCACATCAAATGTGCCACCAACACCCATAACGAAATCAACACCGAGTTGATCTTTCCAGCGATTGATGAAGTTTTCTTTTTTCGGAGAGGTGATCGCCACGAACAGCAGTTTGGCGCCGGATTGACGGATTTTCTCAACCACCGCTTCTTCGTCATCCCAGAAATAACCGTGGTGGTAACCGGCGATGTTCAATGTCGGATTGGCTGCCTGGCAGACTTCGGCCGCCTTTTGCACGACGTCTTCTTTGGCGCCGAGCAAAAACACCGGGAAATCCCGTTTGGCGCTCATGACCAACAGTTCGTTAAACAAATCGACGCCAGCAACGCGCTCGGGAATCTCATGGCCCAGCCAGCGTGCTCCGAACACAACTCCCATGCCATCAATGTTGATGATGTCGCAGGAGCGTACGGATTCATCCAGCTGAGTGTCTTTGCGCATATTCACCAGCTTGGCCACGTTGACCACCACATGCTGGGTGAAGCGGCCTTCATCGATCCCCTGTTCAATGGTGGCCACGGTATCGGTCATGGTTGCTACATCCAGAGGGCAGTTCAGAAATTCAATTCGCTGCATGGCGGTCACCTTGATGGGTTAGATTGGCGGCATTATAGGGGAGTCGGATGGCTTCCTACAGCTTAGTTCACCTGAGGAACCGTGGATAAAAAAAGCAGGCCCGATTGGCCTGCTCAAGTGAACCGGGTCTGGATTTGAAACGGATAACGCTGAAGGGTCAATGGCCGCTTTTGTCCGTCTCTTCATCCTGCTTGGTCACATGATGACGAATGCTGCGCACGCCCATGTATACAACCCCCAGAACAATCGGCAAGGAGGCACCTTTGACGATATACGGATCCAGCTCCAGTCCCCACGCCTTCAGGCCAGAGACACCAATGCCAATCAGAGACAGCAAGTAGTAGCCAATGGCCACAACGGACAAGCCTTCCACCGTTTGCTGCAGACGTAACTGCAGTTCACTACGCCGGTTCATCGAGGAGAGCAAGTCCTGATTCTGCTCCTGAATCGATAGATCCACCCGGGTACGCAGCAAGCTGGTGGTACGGTGAATACGGCGAGACAAATCTTCCAGCTGATCCCGCACAGACACACAGGTTTTGATACCGGGTGTCAAACGACGCTCGAGGAACTCGCGCAGGCTCTGATAGCCGTGAACCGGCTCTTCGCAAAGCTGATTCAGTCGATCAAGCACCAGATCGTGGTAGGCCACCGCAGCGGCAAAACGGAAGTTGGTGTCGGAGCGATAGCGTTCGACATCCGCCGCTTGCTGAGACAGGGACTTCAGCAAATCGCGGTCGTCCATGTTGTTTTCCAGCTCGGAAATCTGCTGGTTCAGGCTGGCCAGGCTGTTTTCGACCCGCCCCAGTTCATGGCCCATGCGGCGAGCAACCGGCAGCGCCAGCAGGGACATCAGACGGTAGGTTTCCAGTTCGAACAGGCGTTGTATCAGACGACCGGCCTGATAAGGCGTCAGACCCTTGTTGACCGCCAGAATACGGCCAAAGCCATCGCTATGAAGACGAAAAGCTGTCCATACCGTCGCAGCGCCATCGGTCACCCGGGATCCATTCAGGCGTTGCCCTTCGAACCAGGCATGCAGCTGCTTGTCGGTTGGCTCCTCACTGATCAGCGCCAGATTGACCGCCACTACCAGTTCACCAGGCATGGCTGCCAGCCAGTCTTTGGGGATAAACGCCAGCGTATCGTCACCAAACGGCTCATCCCCCGGCACGATAAAGGTGAAGTTGGCGAATTCCAGGTGACGTTCCCAGCGCAGTTCGAAACCGCCGAAATCCTGATACAGGCAGGAAGAATCCGGATCTGGCGCCGGGACGCTGAAACGGCGGCACAATTCAACGACATGGGCATGAATCTGTTCGCGGTTGTCGCGCAGCTTGATGGTGAAATGAGCGACCCGGCAGTTGCCCTGAATGACAGGAGACGGTCGATTGTGCAGCTCCTCATACAGCGTGGAGCGCATTGGATGAACGTTCAGGGTTAACACGGGCGTCTGGATATCCGGTACCGGATTGGTACCAGAGTGAGCTGTGGACATGATTACGACCTGATTAGAACTGTATGTCCGTGAGCCTACGGAAACTGTCCTTTAAATCAAGCCGCAGAAATGCTCTGTGATGCCCTTCATTCGACCTGATTGAGTACGTCTATCAGTCCTGCTACCAGAGTATCAAGGCCATCATTGTCGCCGGGCGTCAGACCAAAACGAACCACCACCAGCTCCTGTTCCGGTGCGACCAGCACATACTGGCCTTCGTGGCCTCTGGCCCAGAATACCGAGCGAGGCAGTTCTGGCCATTTGGGCGGCCTGCTGTCACTGCCGCGATTGAGCCAGAAACCCTCGCCGTATAACCCCAACTGGTGCACGTCGGATGGCCGGGTTGCCTGTTTCATCCAGTCGGCCGGGAACAGGGGCGAGCGATTGTGCCAGCCGTCCAGCCACAACTGACCGACTTTTTGCCAGTCTGCCGGAGTCATATGGGTGTAGGAAGACATGACCGGCGTATCGGACTGGTCAGTCTCGACCACCGCCGATGTGATGCCCAGAGGTTGCCAGACATTCCTGACAAGCCAATGGCGCCAGTCGGATGGCAGCTGGCGCTTCCATTCAAAGCTGGCGAGATTGCTGTCGCCGCTGGAGTAGGCCCAGCTTGTGCCCGGATTTCCCCATGGTTTGCTGGCTACGAAAGACGCCATATTGCCCTGCAAATACAGCATGCTGGTGACATCATCACCGGGTTGATACCACTCGCTGAAGTCCAGCCCGCTTTCCATTCGCAGCAAGTGTTCCAGTGTCATGTGAGAGGAGAGCCATGCCCAGTTGTCATTGATTTTGGGATTGATCTCACGCTGTTCCTGATGCTCCTGAATCGCGACCCAGGTTGGCAGCAACGATTTGCTCATGGACCATCCCAGCATGCTGGTTTCTGCCTGAACGGGTTCGGCGTAGCGTTCGGCAATCACATTGCCCTTGTGAGAAACGACCAGCGCCAGCGTGTTTCTGGGGCTGTTACCTGATTCCCGAAAAGCCTCGTCGATCAGTTGAGCGAGTTGATCCTGATGTGACGCTGATATGGCCGACGTTTGTTCCGCTGCGGCATCAGAAGTGGAATCCGTATCCACAGGCGTCATGGCGTCTTCTGCGTCTGCCGTCAATGATGCACGGACTTCTGTTTTACCGTTCGGTACCACCTCAGAGCCATATTGATCCAGCAGTACGCAGCCGAGATTCAGATTGATGGAATCCGAGTGTTTTTCGCCTTGTATTTCCGTCAGCTTGTGGCCTCGCCATTGAGCGACTTGCTGATAGCCCAGAAAAGACACCGAGACCCGGTGGGCCTGATAATCAATGTCGTATCCCAGCCAGGAACTGGCCGGCTGCAGGGCCGGGGCGATGGCTTTGTCTCGGAGCCATTGCTCTGGCAACTGGCCAACCCATAATCCGGAACACATGTGTTTGGCCGCATATCCGGTGACAACCGGGCGGGCGTATAAGAGGTAGGTGGCGGCAACGGCGGCGATAAGAACAAGAACGGTAATGAGGACTTTCAATAAGGCTTTCATCAGGACGGTCTTCCATAGGTCACTACAAATGAGGCATTAGCTTCCTCCGACCACTAAAATATCGTTCAGGTTTGCCTCAAGTGCCAGTTGACCTTCATTTTTCCAATGCTGTAGCCAGCGTGAAGCTGGGTCATTGACGTCATTATTACCGTCATTGGCGGAAGCGCTGCTTAATTCTTCCAGCGTCAGGTCAGCGAAAAAATCGCCAGCACTGATGCCTCGCAGGTCCGGCAGCCACACCCAGGACTCATCCTGAGTCTGATGCACCCAGCCGCGTCGTCGAAACTGCTGCAACAGGAATGAAACCTGGGGGGCGGGAACGTCTTCCAGAGATTTACGAATGTTTGCCTCGTCGAAGGTCTGTCCGGTGCGCTGGCGTTCCATCATGGCCATTAACAGGCGCATGCGCTGTCGAACCGGATCCAGACTGGTTTTTCCATGGGGATGGCTGAGGCTGTAGGTCAGTTCAGCTCCAAACAGCACCACCAACCAGCTCAGGTACACCCACATCAGAAACAGGGGAACGGCTGCAAAGGCGCCGTAAATCAGTTGATACGAGGGAAACAGGCCAATGATGCGGGCGAACAGAAACTTGCCACTTTCAAACACCGTGGCGACCAGCAAGGCAGCAATCACCGCGTCTTTACCGGGAACGCGACAATTCGGCACCAGCATGTAAACGAAGGTGACGGCAGCTGTGGTCAGCAACCAGGGGATCAGCACTGCAATCCAGGGCACATCACCGGTTTCAAACAGGGTGAACGAAGCCAGTAATGAACTGACACCCTGGGCCACTACAAACAGAACCGGCCCGAGGCTCAGCACCGCCCAGTAGCGGAAAAAACGCTGCACCGCAGACCGCGCAACTTCCACTCGCCAAATACGGTTGAACTGTTCTTCCACGGTTTGCAGCAACAGGATCGCGGTGGCAAACAGAAACACCACGCCGAGCCAGGTGAGTTGCTGTGCCTGCTCGCTGAACTGCACCAGATATTGCGAAATCAGCTCGCTGCCTTCCGGCATGACATAGGCCAGAAGGTCGGTATGTGCTTGCTGACCCAGAGCCTGCAGGCTCGGCATACCCCGAATAATGGAGTAGGTGACGGTGATCACAGGCACCAGGGCAAACAGCGTGGTGTAGGTCAGGGCTGCGGCATCACGCCGACGTTCCATGGATTCAAAACGAACGACGGTTTGCCAGATCAGCGACAGTACACTGAGGCACTGTTGGTATGCGGTGAGCATCTTCGGCTTCCTTGTTACAATGGCGGAAATCAAGACCCGAGACGGACAACAGCATGAGTGAAATCCAGATTTACCACAATCCCCGCTGCTCCAAATCCCGCGAGACTCTGGCCCTGCTGCGTGAGCAAGGTCATGAACCCACTATCGTTGAGTATCTGAAGCAGGCGCCGACCAAAGAACAGCTGCAGGAAATCGTGACCTTGCTTGGTATGGAAAGCCCGCGCCAGCTGATGCGCACCAAGGAAGCGGAATACAAGGAACAGAATCTGGCTGACGAATCGCTCAGTTATGACCAGCTGCTGGATGCCATCGTTGCCACTCCCAAACTGATGGAACGACCAGTGGTACTGACCAATGGGAAAGCACGTATTGGACGTCCACCGGAATCGGTACTGGAGATTCTGGGATGAGCGCACCGTACGTACTGGTGCTCTACTACAGCCGTCATGGCAAAACTGCCGACCTGGCGCGCCTGATTGCTCGCGGTGTTGAACAGGTGTTCGGCATCGAGGCGCGTGTTCGGACGGTACCTGAGGTTTCCCCGGATACCGAGGCCACTCAGCCTGCTGTGCCATCCGAAGGTGCTGTGTACGCAACGGCAACCGACCTGAAACACTGTGCCGGATTGGTGATGGGCAGTCCCACCCGTTTTGGCAATATGGCGGCTCCGCTCAAGTACTTTATCGACAGTACCTCGAGCCAGTGGCTGAGTGGTGCTCTGGTCAACAAGCCTGCGGGTGTTTTTACGTCCACCGGATCGCTGCACGGCGGTCAGGAAACCACCCTGATCAGCATGGCATTGCCTTTGATTCACCACGGTATGGTGTTCGCGGGCATCCCCTACAACAACCCGGAACTGTCGCAAACCGAAGCCGGTGGAACGCCGTATGGAGCCAGTCACTGGGCGGGAAATCAGGGCCAGAATGTCATCACTGAGATGGAAAAGAAGCTCTGTGTTGCCCAGGGTAAACGCATCGCCGAACTGGCGTTGGCCTTACTGGCTGACAGGGGACAGCCGGATCAAGGGGAGTCCGCATGAGTGAGTTTGCCGTCCGTGCTGCCCGCGCCTGGCAGGTGATGATTGCCAGTTATGTTGGCCTGATTCTGGTGTTTCTGATTTCTACGTTTGCCAACCCTCCAGAGACAGTACAAAGCGGTGTCATGCTGGTGTTGTCCGGTCTTGGCATCTGGCTGTTCAAGATCTTTCCGTTGCTGTTTGTGATTCCCGGCTTGGTGAAGCGGTCGCACAAGGCCGCCTCCTGGCTGGCTTATCTGACCATGCTGTATTTCGTGATTGGCGTCATGCTGGTCTTCACACGGGAAGCGGCACTGTGGGGCTGGTTGATTGTGGCACTGGTGTTCGCCATCTTTATCAGCAGCTTGCTATTTACACGCTGGCAAAAGCGGATGGATGCGGGACTGTAACCCCGGACTCATAAAACGCATGCAGGCTTGTGCATGGATTGATAGAACGGATGACGAGGTGGGCGATGCAAGATTATCAGGACGTACTGACTTTCTGGTTTGAGGAACTCAAGCCAGCCCAGTGGTGGAAAAAAGACGTGGAAATGGACGCCACCATTCTGGAACGGTTCGGTGACCTTCATCGCCGGGGCACGTTGAGTGAACTGTTCAGCTGGCGTCAGACTGCTCATGGTCGACTGGCGGAAGTGATCGTTCTGGATCAGTTTTCCCGCAACATGTATCGCGACGATGCCAGAGCATTTGCTTCCGATGGCATGGCACTGGCATTGGCACAGGAAGCCGTTGCCTGCGGCGATCACCAGGCGTTGACTGATGTCGAGCGCAGCTTTTTATACATGCCTTATATGCACAGTGAATCGGCTGCTGTGCATGACGTTGCCGTGGCGCTGTTCCGTGATAACGGCATTGAAAGCAATTACGACTTCGAGCTGAAACACAAGGTGATCATAGATCGCTTTGGTCGCTATCCGCATCGCAATGCCATTCTGGGAAGAGAATCCACTCCGGAAGAGCTGGAATTTCTGAAACAGCCGGGATCCCGTTTCTAGGAGGCTGTCTTCAGAAAAAGAGCAGGCTCAGCAGAGCAGCCGCTGAGCCATCGGGCGGGGCAAGGACGAGTTTACTCTTCGCCGTCGTCTTCCCATTCACCGTCAGTTTCGTCGTCAGAAATTTCTGTCATGATGACCGAACCACACTTGGCGCATTTACCTTCGACATACACCACGCCATCCAGCTCGTATTCTACGGGGTCGGTCATGCCCAAATCCGCTTCCATACATTCGTTACACCAGGTCTGCTCCAGAAAAGCTTTTTGATCTTCCGGGTCACGGGCAAAGAAATCGCGCTCAATACGGCTCATGGTCTGTCTCGTCAGGTTGGTAAAAACCGCGCAACTGTTACATGTATTGCCCGATAGAGCAATTCAGAACAGCTGCGCCGGTTTAATTACCATGAGCGCAAACGTCAGCACCATGGCGATGAATGCCGGAACCCCCAACCAGAACCAGATACGTGCGTAGCTGAAGTAGCGCTCGGGCAGATGCATTCCGCTCAGATACGCTTCGTGAGCCTGATCTCGCATTTTGAGCTGTAGCCATACCACGGGCAGCCAGCAGGCTCCGGCAATCCCGTACAACACAAATGCCCAGAAAACCCAGGGCGTCGAGGCCGGAATTCCGGCGATATGAAGCAGATACAGGCCAGTTAATGGCTGAACGACAATGGCTGGCGTGGTGAAGACCCAATCGGCGAGAACAACGGTTTGATTCGCGCGATGGATACCGGCCAGATCGCCATGGTGATCAGAATGCCATTTGTAAAAAGCAGTCCCCAGCCCTGTGCCAAACAATACGGTTGCACTGAGGATATGAAGCAGTTTGATACACAAATAGATCATCTGTCCTCCTTGCTCATGGCGAGCAACATCAATGTGACGATGGTGAGTGGCAGGTTCTTGGTGACTGGCCCGAAGGGATGCAGCCAGTATTCGGGCAGCAGAATGATCAGGATCAGACTGTAGGCGCTCATCAGGAGTAGCTGCGCCATCAAGGCCTGACGCTGATAACGCTTAATCAGCAGAGCAATGCCCAGGAGAATATCTGCTGAAGCGGCGGCATATAGCGTGAGCAGTTGCCAGCTTTCAGGGACACCAACACGATTCAGAAGTGAGAGGCTGTCGGCCTGTGGGTGCCCCCACAAGGATGTCCAGCCAGTGAATACCCAGAGCATCGACAGACTGACCAATAGCAGCGGTTTCAAGCCCTTTAGTGGGTAATACCAGCGATCTGCAGTCGAAGCCGGTTGTTGATTCAGAGAGGTTTCCAGAGGTGTGGCTTGCCACCCGAAACGATCGTAGAACGCTTCTGATGAGGCGATATTGTCGCGTTTTAACATTCTGATGCTGTCCGCGGAGATCAGCCCGGAATAAAAGGTGCGGATAACCGGTTCAAGCCAGCGCAGGGCTGTTTCGAGGGGGCGAGAGGGAACGTGAACGAATCTCGGTTCTGAAAAGCCCAGCCAACGGCGTTGAAGCGTCAGAAATTGGCGCAAGGAAACTGCGTTTGGCCCAACAAGTGGAAGGGTAGCTCGCACGGGTGACGGCGCTTCAATCAGCCATGCTATCGCATGTGTCACGTCTTCCAGACTGATCGGCTGAATTTTCTGCGAACCTGAATCAGGCAGAGGTGTAAACGGAAGTGCGGCCAGCGTGCGGAAAAACGTCAGGCTTGGGCTGACGGGGGCGTACACCAATGAAGGGTGCAATATCGCCCAGTCCAGCCGGGTGTTTTTCAGATACGAGTCCGCTCGGTATTTGCTCTTGTGATATTCCGTGTTGGCTGTCTCATCGGCTCCCAGAGAAGAAATCTGGATAACGCGCTGGACGCCTGCCAGTTCACAGGCCTGAAACAGGGCCACTGCGGATTGGTGGTGTATCTGCTCAAACCGGGCGGTCCTGGATTCCCGAAATATGCCCACGGCGTTGACGACGACATCCACCTCGTGAAGCCTTGGCAGCCACATTTGAGGAGTGAGTTGTGCAGAAAAATCGATACTGATTGCTTCTGCATTGGGGAACGCGGCAATCAGATGCTCCCGGTTTCTTCCGCAGCAGATCAACTGATGGCCGTTCTGCAGAAGTTGCCGGGCCACCGCTTTCCCTATCATTCCCAGTGAACCGGTAATCAATACTTTCATGGCATTTCCGAAATTTCTGTAGAAAGAGAAATGAATAGGCAAATAAAACGGCATCAACCGTTTTTAATTGCTCGTTGCACCCGTGCACCCAGTTGAATCAGCTTGAGCAAGGTGCTGCTTGGCAGACTTTTGATTTGTCCGTGCCAGCTATCCAGCGTTTCCATAAAGCCCAGCACCTCTTTCATTCGTTGCTTGACGTCCTCCGGGGTGTCTTTGTCATCGTCCGCATCCAGTACGCACTGGCGTAGCACCGTCATGGTTGGATCCAGCTCGCGCTGTTTGCGTCCTTCCAGAATGGTTTGAAACAGTTCCCAGGGGTCTTTGGTGGTTTCAAAGTAGTCGCGTCTGTCGCCAAGCAAATGAACGCTTTTCGCCAATTGCCAGGATTGGAGTTCTTTCAGGCTGGTGCTGACGTTGGAACGCGCGACATTGAGGGTGGTTGAAATTTGTTCGGCATTCAGTGGCTCTGAAGAGAGATAGAGCAGGGCGTGGATCTGGGCAACGGTGCGATTGACGCCCCAGCGAGTTCCCATTTCTCCCCAGTGAAGAATGTATTTCTCCATCACAGGTGTCAGTTTAACAGGAATGCCCTCTGTCAGTAATTTCTGTATTTACAGAAATTACTGACAGAGGGCTGGAGTGTCAATGAAAAACGGAGTTTCAGGGGAGATCTTGGGAAAAAGCGCTACCGCACCAGAACCGCTGTGCCGTTGGCGGATACCATCAGCATGCCGCTTTCTTTACCGAGCACTTCGTAGTCGAGGTCGATGCCAACCACGGCATTGGCTCCCAGTGCTCGGGCTTTTTCCTGCATTTCTTCCAGAGCGATTTCGCGGGCTTTTTGCAGTTCGCGTTCGTAGGTGCCGGAGCGGCCTCCCACCAGATCGCGGATGCCAGCAAACAGATCCTTGAACAGGTTGGCGCCCATCACAGCTTGTCCGGCAACGATACCGCGATATTCGATGATGGTTTGGCCTTCAATGGTTGGGGTGGTGGTAACTAGCATATTGGCTCCTGAGGGTTATCCGTGTGGTGGGAAATTGGAATCACTGTAGAGCCATATTGCTGCAAAGAGTTTTCGCAATTATGGTAGCCGGCCTTATTGGGAGTCCTGTTTGGGACGTCTGTCCGTTTTCCGGCCAGTGCTGTGGCTGTTGCTCAGGTCGTTGCTCAGGTCGTTGCTCAGGTCGTTTTTTAGGTCGTTTTTTAGGTCGTTGGTACGAGAAAATCGATATGTCGGAAAATAATGTGGCTCAGTTTGGTCAGGGGGATGCTTCCTTCCGGGCCGCTGGAGAATACGAAGGCATCAAGGCACTGGTTGAGCAGTTTTACATAGAGATGAGTACGTTACCCAAGGCGACCGCTATTTGGGCCATGCACAATCACGACGACATGGAGCAGATTCACGACAAATTGACGCGTTTTTTGTGCAGCTGGCTGGGTGGCCCACGGCTGTTCCGTGAAAAGTACGGACCGATTTCAATACCTGCCTTTCACAAGCAGTTTCCCATTGGCCCAGCTGAGCGTGATGCCTGGTTGCTGTGCATGAAACGGGCGGCAGACAAACAACCGTATTCGGATGCCTTCAAGTGCTACTTGCTCGAACAATTGTACCGCCCGGCGGAATTCAGTCGTTCAAGAGATTGATACACAAAAAGCCGTATTGACGGGTGTTGATCTCTGACCTAATTTTAAGTGGTAAGGAATACCATACGTAGTATCAGGGTATTGTCAGCCGACCGTCACACACCCATCGGTTGATGCAGATATTTGCACCAACAGCGATGGGTTATTTATGAATAAGCTGGGACTTCAACTCGATCACAAACTTCTTGCGCATATTCAGGGGGCATTGGACTACAGCCCCGCTGCCATCATTATTGCCGCAGCCCCTTCGGGTGAAATTCTTTACGTCAATGAAGCGGTACGTAAATTCCGCGGTCATACTGATTCTCCTCTGACCGGCATTCAGCTGGAACAATACATGATGTCCTGGAAGGAATTTGATGCTAACGGGCGTCAGCTTTCCAGTGAGGAAATGCCGCTGGGTGTTGCTATCTCGCAGGGCAGAGCGGTTGATAATCAGGAGATCATAGTCGAGCTGGACGACGGCTCTCGAAAATGGGCACTGGCCAGTGCCGCTCCGATTTTTGACGATGACGGGGAGATCATTGCTGGCTCGGTGATTTGGTACGACATCACCGAACGAAAGCAGCTTGAAGCCAAACTGAAGCAGGAAGCCGACTTTGATTGCCTGACAGGCGTTTTTTCCCGCCATCGCTTTATGGAATCAGCCGAACGCATTCTGGAAAGATTCCAACGGGATTATCAGTCCATGTCGGTGTTGATGTTTGATCTGGATTACTTCAAGGATGTGAACGATTACTACGGCCATGCAGCGGGTGACGAGGTACTTCGTTCCTTTGCCGGGATCATCAAGCGCGGTGTACGCCCCAGCGATATCATTGGCCGTGTCGGTGGTGAGGAGTTCGTACTGATTCTTCAGGGCGCCGATCTGGATATTGGCACCCGGATTGGCGAAAAGCTTCGCTCCGAAGTGGAACGCTCCGCGATCACTACCGACACGGGGGAGGTTTCGATCACCACCAGTATCGGTGTCAGTTCGCCCGGCATCTTGCAACAGCAGATCGGGCATTTCCCATCACTGGACGAGTTACTGGCCAACGCCGATGCAGCGCTTTATGAAGCCAAACACAAAGGCCGGAATCGGGTTGAAACCACGTTGGCTTGTTTCTGACTAATCGGTTAATTCCTCGCACAGGGCAAGCCAGGCCTCCAGGCCAGTGGAGCGATATTTCTGCTTGTGCAACACACAATACAGGGAGCGGCGGAAATCCCGTTGCGGGACACTCAACGGAATCAGGCGCCCACGTCGAAACGCATCCTCCAGCGTAATCCGAGACAGACAGCCAATCCCCAGCCCGGCTTCCACCGCACGTTTGATGGCTTCCGTGTGTTGCAGCTCCATGGCGATGCTCAGGTCGGGCAGCAAGCCATGCATGGCCCGGTCAAAGGCCTGTCGGGTACCTGATCCGCTTTCCCGCAGAATCCAGTTGGCATCGGCGAGCTGTTCGTCGGTCAGAGGTGCCTGATCGACCAGTGGGTGCTCCGGGCTGCAGAACACCACCAGCTCGTCGGAGCGCCAGGGTTGGATATCCAGTTCGGAGTCGTTGATTTCACCCTCAATCAAACCCACATCCAGTTCGAAGCGGCGAATCTGTTCGACGATGTGATGGGTGTTGTTTACCTCCAGTCGAACATCGGCCTTTGGGTAGCGGCTTTTGTATTGGGCCACCAGTCCGACAGCCAAATAGTTACCTATCGACAGTGTGGCTCCAACCGCCAAATGCCCGGCATCATCGTGGCTGAGCAGCATGCGTTCGATCTCTTCTGCTTGCTCCAGCAACGACTGGGCTTTGGGTTGTAAAGCCTTGCCCTGTTCGTTGAGTTGCAGGCGGCGTCCGATCCGGTCGAACAGCTGTAAGTCAAACTGGGTTTCCAGGTCCTTCAGAGCACTGCTGGCCGCGCTTTGTGACATCGCCAACTGATTGGCGGCCTGGGTCAGGTTGCCGCAGCGGGCAATGGTCAGAAAAACTTCCAGCTGTCGCAGTGTGTAGCGCATGGGGCATTCCTTTTGATCAGAACGGGGCGTGGACAAATTCAAACACGTTTTGACGACTGTGACTGCTTGCCTGGCCTGAATTATCGGACTTTTAATCGGCCTGGTCGAACAACTAAATAAAAATTACCAGTTTTATCGAATTTTAGGTATCCACTAGAGTGAGAACCAGATTATGAATCACTGATTATTGCTAACCGAGGTTCCAGATGAGCAACCTGATTCGCGAGACTGTCACCAGTGTGCATCACTGGAACGAAACCCTGTTCAGCTTCACTACTACCCGCAACCAGGGACTGAGATTCAAGAACGGTCATTTCACCATGATTGGACTGGAGGTCGAAGACAAGCCCCTTCTGCGCGCCTACAGCATTGCCAGTGCCAACTACGAGGAGGAGATGGAATTCTTCTCCATCAAGGTGCAGGACGGCCCGTTGACCAGACACCTGCAAAAGCTCAGTGTCGGTGATGAAATTCTGGTCGGTACCAAGCCGGTCGGAACGCTGATCTCTGATCACCTGCTGCCGGGCAAGAACCTGTACTTGCTGAGCACCGGAACCGGTCTGGCACCGTTTATGAGCATCATCAAGGACTACGAGATTTACGAGCAGTTCGACAAGGTGGTTTTGACTCACGGTGTTCGCTACGTCTCTGAATTGGCTTACCAGGATCGCATTCAGAATGAGTTGCCGAACAATGAGTACTTTGGTGAAACCGTTCGCGACAAGCTGGTGTATTACCCGACCGTCACCCGTGAGCCATTCCGCAATCAGGGCCGCCTGACCGACCTGATTACCTCGGGCAAGCTGTTTGAGGACATTGGTCTGCCACATCCCGATCCTGAAAACGACCGCTTCATGCTCTGTGGCAGCCCGGCAATGCTGTCTGATTTGACCGATATTCTCGACAACATGGGTTTTATGGAAGCTCGTGGCGGCAAGCCCGGCCATTATGTGATTGAACGTGCCTTTGTTGAAAAGTAGCGTTGAAAAGTACCGTTTAGAAGTACTCAAGCCCACGATCGGGTACTCAGTATTGCCATGAGATGACCCTGATTGTCCGGTGTTTTGAAGGCTCCCGAATAGCGGCGATGAGAGGTGACAGGTATAGTCGCCGCCATCGTTTCGCTGAACTTCGGGGGCTGTATGACGTTGCGTGAACAATCGATTTCTTCGCTGACTTTATTTACTGTGTCGGCGGCACTGTCCGTCGCCACGGTATCGAGTGCCCGGGCGGAGTCTCAAGATGTGCAAGCGGCCGTGGCGGAGCAGACATCTGCTGGCGTCACTGCAGAAACTGTGCTGGAAACGCCGCTGCTTGAGGACAGCAACCTGCAAACCGAAAGCGTCAGCATCAACGTCATTTCCCCGGCAGAATTCAAACCTGCGATTCGTTACAACCTGCCCCAGCTGGTGGAAAAGCGCCAAACGGAAGCTCTGGCTGCCACCAACCCTTATGTCTTGCTACCGCATCGTCCAAACTACGTGTTGCCACTGACCTATCAGACCAGGCCCAATAATGACGAGCTGGACAAGCTGGTGGATGGTCTGAATCAGCAACAGGGTGGAGAGCCGGGTGAAACCGACGGTGTGTCTGATTTTGAACACCTTGAAGCCGTGATGCAGCTGAGCATCAAGTACGTTTTGAGTGAAGGCTTGCTGACCAAGCTGGATCGAATTGAAATCGCCTACACCAACAAATCCTTCTGGCAGGCGTACAACTCGGAAATCTCCAAGCCGTTTCGTGAGACCAATCACGAGCCAGAAATCATGTACAGCTGGCTGCCGAGTTACAGCTGGCTTGACCACATGGGCGTATCGCTGAACCACCAGTCGAACGGCCAAACCGGCTCCCTGTCGCGCAGCTGGAACCGCATCATTCTGGAAGGCGCGTCGGTGGCCTCATCGAACAGTGTCTGGTATGGCCGCGCCTGGTGGCGGATTCCGGAAGGCAAGAAGGCGGATCCGTTCGATCCTTCAGATAACGATAACCCGGATATCGAAGATTACCTTGGCTATGGGGAGCTGTATTACCTGCGGGTTTACGGCAACAGTAATTTGTCGGTCATGATCCGCAATAACCTGGAACCGGACGAGAACCGTGGGGCGCTGGAGTTGGGCTGGACCTTCCCGCTGACCCGCAAGATCAAGGGGTACTTCACCTATTTCAATGGCTATGGCGATAGCCTGATTGATTACAACCACTTTCAGGAGCGCTTTGGCCTTGGTATCAAGTTGTCAGACTGGCTGTAAACAGGAGATCGTATGCTCACACTCGGGCTGATCATTAACCCGCTTGCCGGAATCGGTGGCGCTGTCGGACTCAAGGGCAGTGATGGTGACAGCACGGTCGCCAGGGCGTTTGAACTGGGGGCCGAACAGAAGGCCATGCAGCGTACCCGACAAGCACTGGAAGTATTCTGCCACCCGCAGAGATTCCGCTTGCTGACCTGTCCGGATGAGATGGGTCAGCAGCTGGCACAACAGCTGGAGCTGGAGTACGAACTGATCCAACCCGGCAGTGCCGAAATGACGCCAGCCGGTTTTACCTGTCCAGCGCACACCCGTCAGGCAGCAATACAGATGGCAGAACGAGGTGTAGACCTGATTCTGTTTGCGGGTGGTGATGGCACCGCACGAGACATCTGCGCATCGGTGCCGGATTCAACCCTGGTGCTGGGTATCCCTGCCGGTGTGAAAATACACTCCGGTGTGTTCGGCGTGACCCCAACTGCAGCCGGTGAAGTGGTCAAGCGTCTGCTGGAAGGCCAGCTGGTGGATGTGTCCGAGGCGGAAGTTCGGGATCTGGATGAAGAGGCTTTCCGTCATGGTCAGGTCAAGGCACGTCAGTTCGGAGCGTTGCGTGTCCCCAGTGAAGGTCACTTTGTGCAGGCGGTCAAGCAAGGTGGCATTGAAGATGAAAGCCTGTCTGTGGCTGATATCGCCGCCTGGGTGGTTGAAGAAATGGACGCTGGCTGCCTCTACTTCATCGGCTCCGGCAAAACGACCCGCGCAGTCAGTGAAGAGCTGGGCGTGGAGTCCACCTTGCTCGGTGTTGATGCGGTATTGAATGGCCAGCTGCTGGCCGCGGACATTAACGAGGCTGGTATCTGGGAGTTGCTGCAACAGCACGATCAGGCTCAGGCAATACTCAGTGTCATGGGCGGGCAGGGGCACATTCTGGGGCGGGGCAATCAGCAGTTTAGCCCGCGTATTCTCAAACAGATGGGCCGGGAAAACCTGCGTTTGATCTCAACCAAAAGCAAACTCAGTAGCGTGGAAGGCCGACCCTTGATGATCGACAGCGGTGATCCGGCTTTGGATCGTGCCTGGAGTGGCGTGATGGAAGTCGTCACCGGGTACCGGGATCAGGTGGTGTATCCGGTAGCGGCCCATTAAGGTAACCCGCGCGAGGCGGGTTACTGAACAACGCAGCGTTTACAACTCAAACGCCGGCGCTTCTTTCTTCTCGATCAATTCAATCTTGTAGCCGTCCGGGTCTTCCACAAACGCAATCACGGTTGTTCCGCCCTTGACCGGGCCAGCTTCGCGAGTGACCTTGCCGCCACCATTGCGGATACGGTCGCAAGCGTCGCCACAGTTATCGACCTCGATGGCGATATGGCCGTAGGCGTCACCGAGGTCGTATTCGGTCTGGCCCCAGTTGTAGGTCAGTTCCAGCACAGCGCCCTGACTTTCTGGCTGATAGCCAACAAAGGCGAGGGTGTAGTTGTACTGTTCGTTATCGTGTTGACGCAGCAGCGTCATGCCCATGACCTGAGTGTAGAAGTCGATGGAGCGTTGCAGGTCGCCGACCCGCAGCATGGTGTGCAGTAATCTCATCTGTCGTTCTCCTGCTAATCAATTTTGTCTTTGAATTCACACAAATCTTCGATCAGGCATGAGCCACATTTCGGTTTGCGTGCCACGCAAGTATACCGCCCATGCAGGATCAACCAGTGGTGTGCATCGAGCCGAAACTCTTTGGGCACCAGACGCAACAATCGCTGTTCCACTTCGTCGACGTTTTTGCCGGTGGCGATGCGGGTTCGATTGGAGACTCTGAAAATGTGTGTGTCGACCGCAATGGTGGGCTGGCCAAACGCGGTGTTGAGCACCACGTTGGCGGTTTTTCTGCCGACACCCGGCAGGGCTTCCAGCGCTTCGCGCTTTTGTGGCACCTCGCCGTTGTGGTCTTTGAGCAGTATCTCGCACAGTTTGATGACATTTTTGGCTTTGCTGTTGAATAAGCCAATGGTTTTTATGTAGTCCTTAAGACCGTCTTCACCCAGTTTCAGCAGAGTTTCGGGAGTATTGGCCACCGGGTAGAGCTTTCGCGTGGCCTTGTTGACGCTGACAGCCGTCGCCTGGGCAGACAGCAATACAGCAATCAGCAGCTCGAAATCCGAGCTGTATTCCAGCTCAGTCTGAGGATTGGGGTTGGCATCCCGCAGGCGGGAAAATATCTGGATACGCTTGTCTTTATTCATGGCGCTATTGTGCGCGAGACAGACAGCAAGGCCAACCGCTTTACTGTCTGTCCTGGCCCGGCGACGGCAGTGCTCAGGCGAAGGGCTTGAAGGCTTCGTCCAGCGGCGTATCGGCAATGTGGTTGATGTAATTGCTGATCACCTTCTGGGACAGGGTCATGAGGATTTCCAGCAGTTGCTGCTTGCCGTATCCCACCGCGTAGAAACGCTCCAGTGCGGAACCATCAATCACCCCGCGATCTTTCAGAATTGCCAGCGTTGTGTCGCGCAGAACTTCCAGTTTCTCGGTTGGCAGTGGCGTGCGATCTCGTAGCGCCTGAACGATGCCGCTATCCACATTCATCATGTTGGCAATCATGCTGTGGGCAGGAACGCAGTAGTGGCAGCCGTGTTCCACGTTGATGGTTTGCCACACCACGGTTTTTTCTTCGGCTGTCAGGCTGCTGTTGAGGACGTGGTTGTGCAGCTGTTTGTAGGCTTCCAGCGCTTCGGGTGATTCGGCCAATACGGCATGCAGTTTTGGAATCATGCCGTAGATTCTGGCGGAGTCTTCCAGCAGAGGTTTCGAAGCGTCAGGAGCAGATTCCAGTGTGTGCAATGTGAAGTCAGTCATGCGGCACCTTTGTCAGGAGGTTTGATTGATTTTGATCGATCGATCAGGTTGGTGGTGCTACGCTATTGAAACTTGAACGGATGATCAAGTTGATTCTGATGCAACAGGTTGTTCGACGATGTCACTGTAATAATTGCTGTGATGTCTTGTTCGGGTCTGGAGCGTTACAATGGCAGTCATACACGCGTTTAAAATTCAGTAGGTAGTTCAATCCGTGGCGAATGTTGCAAAGTTTGATCGTGATGAAGTGTTGGCCAAAGCGACCTGGTTGTTCTGGAGTCAGGGGTTTCAGGCTACTTCAACCCGGGACATCCAGCAGGCTGTGAATATGCGGCCAGGTAGCATGTACGCCGCCTTTGGCGGCAAGGCCGATTTGTATCGGCTGGCGCTGGAAAACTACGCCGGAGCAATGACGCGCTTGCTGGATCAGCACCTGGAGGATGCCGACACGATTCCGCAGGGAATCCGTGCCTTTGTCACGCGTGTGTTGCTGGATACCAACTGCGATGAAGTTGCCGATGTCTGTTTGCTGTATCGCACTGTCGCGGAGTTGGGTGAGGATCAGGCTGAGCTATTGGCCTGTGCTCGGGAACATTTGCAACGGATGGAAATGCGTCTGGTTGAGCTGGTGGAGGAGGCGAAGGCTCGCAACGAGTTGCCCCCGGAGCAGGATTCGAAAGCAACCGCTGCTGAATTGCAGTCCGCCATTCTGGGCATGCGGGCCTACCTGAGAATCAATGGCAACCGTACGATCGTTCAGAAAATGATCGACGGTTTGCTCCCTGAGTCGTAAGGCTCAAATATCGACTTGCACACTGATTGATTTGGGCCATTTGTCGGAATTTCACGGCGTTTGGCCGCCGACGCCAGAATGAGCTTGATATGAATCAATATTTTCCTGGCACCTTGCGTCAAAGTGTTGATCCAGATTGAGACTCTTGTCATCAGGGATATGGAATTCGATACTGATATGACTCATATCATTGTTGCGGATAACTTGCTTTTGTCCTGAATAGTCCTATCTACAAACAGTAATAATAATAACGAATGCTTGCGGCGTTTTAGGGATGGCCACTTTTGGCTTTATCCGATAGCCAAATAGCAAGCAGGGGCAAAACCCCGAAAACAGGAGGCCTATATGCTTACCGACACTGTTTCTCCCAACACGCCCACGAGTACGGTTGACCGTGCTATCTCCATCGAACCCCAATCCAGTTATGTTGTTGTCTCGGTCGAAATCGATGGTGA
>PBNY01000069.1 GCA_002723385.1 Oceanospirillaceae bacterium
AAACCGCGCTTCTCATGCCTTGTTCTGAATCCAACTGGCTCTCAGCAGGATCGATTTACTAATTGAGAACGCCCTCTAGCCAACAAGGGCTGGATCAGAGCGTCATATCCAGCCCGATAAACGTACGCTGCAGTTCATGCAGCTGATACCAGATGCTCTCGCATTGAGCCGGGGGCAAGGGTTGGTGGGGGATAGGGAAGGCATCGAGGTCGATATAGTAATAGCCGCGATCAATCGGAACGCCCACGGCAAGCACCAGCTGGCTGGCAATCGGGAATAACTTGAAACGAATGGCGCATTCGCGCTGCAGCTGCTCTCTGGCCTGAATCAACTGTAGCTCCGGATCAATATCCGGGTCGGCCTGATGCAAGCGTTTAATCCGCCCTTCCAGTCTCAACATGGTCCAGTTCTGAACCTGATTGTGCTCATCCAGTGCTTGTTGGCGATATTGGCGAATGCCGTTTTCCAATGCCGTGTTCAGATCAGCAGGACGTTCCAGCGTGGCGGGAATTCGATAGCGGCCTTGAGGGCAACTGAACAATATAGGCAGAACCTGGCCAGGCATAGGGGTCTCCGAGTGGTCAGTCGCATTGGAATATGACCGGTTTATGACCCTATGGTTGCACCATTCAGGGGCATAAAGCTTGCACTGGTTAGGAAATCCTGGCATCCGGGGTTAACCAGTGCGGATTTTGTAAGTAACTGTAACTGAATCTGTTGGGGGCTGTACTACTTTTGCTCCGTGCAATGCGGCCAATTGGTCCCACTCTGCTCAAATTGCCACCTTGTACTGTTCGGGTTTCTCGCACCCCACGGCCATCGGCACATGCGTTGCTCGCTTCTTTTCAAGCCAAAAATGTTTGAGAAACGATACAGGTTGGCTCGGGTAGGTTTCCGGCTGGCCGTCATCGCGAGGGACGTACGCTATGTCTGAATGCTTTGATCAAATGAGTCACGAGCGCCAGTTGTGTCATCTCGAATCCGTTGCCCGGCGTGCATTGCCTGCCTGGGGGATTCAACAGGATGCGTCTGTGTCGCTGCTGAGCTTGTCCGAGAATGCCACCTGGATGGTTCGGCCCGCCGCCAATGCCAGCGGTTTCGATCCCGATCAACCCCTGATCCTCAGAGTCCACCGCACCGGTTACCACAGTCGCGATGCGATCCGTACCGAGCTGGCGTGGATGAACGCACTGCAGACCGATGCCGGTGTTATTACGCCCCAGGCCATTCCGGCCGCCAATGGCGACTTGATTCACTGCGTCGAAACGCCGTCTCTGAACGAATCCCGCTTCGTTGAGCTGTTTGAGTTTATCGATGGTCAGGCCCCCGATGAAACCCACCTGATGGAGCCCTTTCATCGTCTTGGCAAGGTCACGGCGCAGTTGCATCAACACGCCATGTATTGGCAGCGTCCAGAGTTCTTTGAGCGTCTGGTGTGGGACTTCGACGGTTGTCTGGGAGAGCGCAAGTTGTGGGGTGACTGGCGTCAGGGGCCTGGCCTGACGTTGCAGGATATTGCCTTGCTGGAGCGAGTTGAGGAGCGGATAGAAAAACGCCTGCAGGCCTATGGCAGTAGCCCGGAACGCTTCGGCCTGATCCACGCCGATCTGCGTCTGGCCAATTTGCTGGAAGTGGATGGTGAAACCCGAGTGATTGATTTCGACGACGCTGGTCTGGGCTGGTTCCTGTATGACCTGGCCAGCGCCGTCAGTTTTATTGAAACCCGCGACGATCTGCCCGAGCTGGTCGATGCCTGGTTGCAAGGTTACCTGAGTCAGCGCCCGCTGCTGGCGGCGGATGTGGCCATGATTCCGACCTTCATCATGCTGCGTCGCATGACGCTGTTGGCCTGGATCGGCTCGCACAGTGAAACCGATCTGGCCAAATCACAAGGGAAGCGCTTTACCCAGGGCACACGGGAACTGGCCGAACAGTATCTGTCCGACACCTTTCTGGTGAATGCTGCCGAGCTGGAGCCAGTGGTATTACGCAACAAAACCTCCGTTCTGGCGGCTGCAGTCTAGTAATGAGTGCTTCTGCTGTGGTGCCCATTCTGGCCCAGAACGCTTGTGATCTGGAGGCGGTTGATGACGGCCCAACGGCGGCGCTGGTGCGCCAACGCCTGAATACCATGGGGCCGCTGAGCATGCTGTTTTATCAGCAGCCGCTGGAGCCTGTGTCAGGCAAGGGCGTCTGGCTTTATGACGCCGATGGCAAGGCTTACCTGGATGTTTACAACAACGTGCCGGTTCTGGGGCATTGTCATCCGGCGGTGGTTGAAGCGGTGGGTCAGACGATGGCGACGCTCAATACCCATACCCGTTATCTGAATCGGGCCATGCACGACTACAGCGAGCGCTTGCTGGATCGGATCGGTATGCTCGATGGTCGGCTGGTGTTCACCTGCAGTGGCAGTGAAGCCAATGATCTGGCCATCCGACTGGCACAGAAGTGCACCGGCAAAACCGGGGTGATCGTGTCGGAGGCTGCTTACCACGGAAATACTCATCTGGTGACTCAGGTCTCACCGTCGTCCTACAAGACCGGAGGCGTGCCCGATTGGGTTGAGGTACTCAATCTCGACCCGTTGCTGGCACTGACGGAACCTGATCGGGAACTGATACCAGAGTTGATCCGGCCACTGTTGAACCAGCTGGATCAGGCCATTGAGCGCCTGAATCAGCGTGGTTACGGCTGCGCCGCGTTGTTGGCGGACAGTGTGTTCTCCAGTGACGGCGTGGTGACGCATCCTGAGGGTTTTCTGACGCCATTGGCCGAGCGTGTTCAACAGCAGGGCGGTTGGTGGATTGCCGACGAAGTTCAGCCTGGTTTTGGACGCTGTGGCGACAGCTTCTGGGGTTTTCAACACCATCAGCAGCGTGGGGCGAACCCGATTGCTCCTGATGTGGTGACGCTGGGCAAGCCGATGGGAAATGGCTTTCCGGTGGCGGGGCTGGTGGCGTCGCAAGCCGCCTTTGCCGAGCTAAATCAGGATATTGGTTACTTCAACACCTTTGGCGGCTCTCACGCCGCAGTGGCGGCTGCAACGGCGGTATTGAACGTGCTGGAACGGGACAATCTGCAGCAGCAAGCCCAGGACGTTGGCCACCATCTTAAGACCGGATTGCAACGCTTGTGTGAGCGGTTGCCCACAGCACAGCGTTGTCGGGGTGTGGGGTTGTTTTACGGGCTGGATTTGCAGTGGAACGATAGACCAGATGCAGACGATGCGACGTTCACCAGTGCAGTAATCAACCACTTGCGCCATCAGGGCGTGCTGATCGGAGCGGCTGGAAAGGCCGGAAACACCCTGAAAATACGGCCTTCGCTGTGTTTTGAGAGACAACATGCAGAGCATTTTCTGACAGCGCTGGAAAGCGCTCTGGAAGATGTGGGGGCGTCAGCTGGCTGACCTATATGGCCGGTTGACGTTGCGATGGCTCCCCGGCTCTGTGGAAATTCACCGTTTATCGACAGCCATATCGCAATTTATTCACTGATTTATCCACAGGTCTGACAATGTCCGGCACCAGTCGGCGTTCGATTCCAGCATGGCCAGAATTCCGAAGATGACATCGGTTTATAGCAATAGAAGGAAACAGTATGACTCGCAGTGTTCTTGTAACCGGTGCCAGTAAAGGCATCGGACGGGGAATAGCCCGAGTGTTTGCCAGCAAGGGTGACAACCTCACAGTACTGGCTCGCAGTGGCTCAGTTGCCGATCAGGTTGCCGCAGAACTGGAAAACGATTTTGGTTGTCAGGCGATGGGCATCGCCGCTGATGTAGCGGATAGCGATAGCATGAAGACCGCCCTGTCTGCCGCTGTCGATCGTTTTGGCGGACTGGATGTGCTGTGCGCCAATGCCGGGATCTTTCCGGCTGCCAGTCTGGAAGAGATGACGAGTGATGATTGGGATCAGGTCATGAGCACCAATCTCAAAGGCACGTTTGTATCTGTGCAATCCGCCTTGCCTTGGTTGAAGCAAAGCGATGCCGGGCGTGTGGTGGTGACATCTTCCATTACCGGGCCGGTGACCGGCTTCCCTGGTTGGTCGCACTATGGTGCGAGCAAGGCCGGACAACTGGGATTCATCCGCTCGGCTGCGATTGAGCTGGCCAAATACGGCATCACCATCAACGCTGTGATGCCAGGCAATATCCTGACCGAAGGGCTGCAGGAAATGGGTGAGGAATACCTCAGCCAGATGGCCAACTCGATTCCATTAAAGCGATTGGGTGTGGTTGAAGACATTGGTAATGCGGCGGCATTCTTTGCCTCGCAAGAAGCCGGTTACATCACAGGACAGACTCTGGTGGTGGACGGTGGCCAGATTTTGCCGGAGTCGCTCGAAGCTCTGGAATGATTTTCCCGCGCATCGGGGAACAACTCTCATCCATTGTCTCCCCGTCGACCTTGCCCGACCTGTCTCGTGCCCGTGCAGGTTCGGGCTTTTTTATGCCTTTCTGATCCCGCTCTCTGGTCGAGTCTGTTCCGGTTGGTTGTGGTCGGGCGCGCTGTTAAGCTCTTGGGTCGAAACTCAACCACAGGCTGGCCGTTGTATTTGAGTGGGTTCAGTGCATGGACGCCGGTTTGAAGGAAGGAAAATAAGGTGAATCCATTGAGATATGTGTTCAGGTTTGTGCTGCTGTTGGCAATGACCCTGGTGTCTGTTGCCAATGCCAATACCGACGTTATCCCACCCAGCCTTGCGCCCGAACGCGATGCGCTGATGGCCATGCGCACTCCGGGCGAGGGTGCCGTGATGCTGGAAAATCGCCAGGTTTACTGGCTCAACAACGACAACTTCTGGCAGCGTCGTTTTTATCACGCCATCCATGTACGGGATCTGGCGGCTGCGCGTGATTACGGCCGTCTGTCGATTGATTTCAACGAGTACTACTCTGAAATCGAGCTGGAATTTGCCCGTGTGATTGGCGTCAATGGACAGATCTCGGAGGTCTCTGCCGAAGCTACCCAACTGCGTACCACGGGTAATGGTCAGGACTTTTACAACGAACGTGCCGAGCTGGTGTTCTCTCTGCCACGGGTTGAGCCGGGCGCGATCATCGAATTTCAGTATCGTTACGATACCCGTCGCAAACAGGTTCCCGGACTGGCGACGGCCAGTGCAACACCTTACTGGTTTCAGCCCGCAGAAGACGGCAATACCTATCGCGCTGACCCGGTTGCCCGCTTTAGCCTGACCTTTGTGACGCCGGACAGCGTGAACCTCAACACCGTTGTCACCGCCGGTAAAAAGAACGATGCCAGGGTTTCGAAGCGTAATGGCAAGACTTTCCACGAATGGAACTGGAACAACCTGCCCGAGCATCCGCTGGAAGCGGCCACGCCTGAGTTATCAACCCTGATGCCTTTCGTACGCGCGTCAACGTCCATGGATTGGGGCCCGTTCAGTCAATGGGCCATGTCCAATTACGCCATCAAGCCAGCTTACCTGCAGCAAACCCGAGACGTCGTTGCTCAGCTGGGCCTGTCCGCCAACGCCAGTGAGGAAGACAAGCTTCGCGCAGTGTACCGCTACATGCAGAATCGTGTGCGCTACGTCTACGCCCACCTGGGACGCGGTGGCTTTACGCCACACTCACCGGAAGAAACCCTCAAGGCCGGTTACGGTGACTGCAAGGACCAGACGGTGTTGACTCTGACCTTGTTGAAAGCCCTGGGAGTGGAGGCCTACCCGGCGTTGGTCGAGACACCGCGTGCCGGTGTGTCGCGTACGGATCTGGTCTCGCAAATGTTTGACCACATCCTGGTTTATCTGCCTCCGACGGCTCAACGTGGTGAGGTGTGGATCGATATGACCGGCGACCGCGCTCGTTTCCCCGGCATGTCGCAGTTTATGCAAGGCCAGAATGCCCTGATTCTGGATGGTCGCTCCAGTGGCGTGCGCAGCATTGATCTGACCCAGAGCGCTTATTACCGTCCGAATCGCGGTGACATGGAGCTGACCTATCGGCTGGATGAAAACCGGCGTCTGCAAGCTGAGCTGGTGATGAAATATTCCGGCTTTATGGAAGAAACCACGCGCCAGTGGTGGCAGACGGATCGTCGTCGCGAGGCGTCACTGGCGCAGCTGCTGGAAGAAGTGCTGAAGAACAACGGCGCCTACCAGCTCAAAACCGAGGTTGTGAACGCCGACGAAGACGACAGGAACATCGAGATTCGGGCGCACTTCCAGTACAACGAGCCGGTTAATAGCGAAGAACCGGTGCGTCTGGCGGCGTTGTTGTCCCAGTTGACCAACGTCATGAACTGGCTGGGTCGACCGCAAGCGGCTGAAGACCGCAAGATGCCTTATGACAACCCGTATGCTTTTGATGGCAGCATGACGGTGCGCGTCGAGATTCCGGACGACTACAGTCTGGTGTTGCTGGAATCCCCGGAAGGCCTGACCCGTGGCGGAATTTCGACCTCCTATTCGTCGCAGCGGCTGGAGCCAGCGGCAGATGGCAAACGCTACTACGAAATGGTCTCGCGTCTGGAAGTACCTTCGTTCACCTACAGCGTGAATCAATATCGTGAATACGTTGAGATGCTTCAGGCGCTGGGTGAACGCAGCAACTGGCTGGTGATGTTGTACCTCAGTGAGGACACCCAAACGGAGCGTAGCCTTAACGCCCTGAAGGAAAACGAGGGCGAATCGGGTTTTGAATACCTGATCGCACTGGCTCGTCACCATCTCGACAAGGGGGATTTCCAGGCGGCGCTGGAACCGGCGCAGGCGGCAGTGAACACCCGCAAAGACAGCGGTGAAGCCTGGTACGTGCTGGGAACAGCGCAAGGATTCAGCGGAGACTTCAAATCCTCGGACGCGTCGTTCGAACGTGCCATTTCACTCGGCTACACGCCTTGATACGGAGAAACAGCAGCATGAAAACATCTCTGTATCTGGCGCCTTTGTGCGCTGCAGTGATTGCCCTGTCCGGTTGTGGTACCCAGACCATCAAGCCGCAATACAATTCGCTGGTGGAACGCAGCATTCCCAAACCTCTGACGGTGCAGGGGGAGACCCTGCTCAAGCAGGCCATGGAGCAGGAAGATGTGGACACCCTGCGCGAGGCCGCGCGTCTGTTGCAGCAAGCGCATTACAACCAGCCGGATGATGTGAATATCCAGCTGACGCTCTATCAGGCGTTATATGGTCTGTCGGCGATTGATGGGGTGATCGCGCCGGAGCTGCGTCAACTCTACGACGCGGCGGATCCAGGCATTCGCTCCAGTCTGGTGCCACCCAGTTCGCTGGAAGTGGCCAAGCGCCTGCAGGTGCATCCGAGCCGCATGACGGATGAGGATCGCCGCTGGTTCCTGCAACTGCTCAAGGAAAGCCCTTCCAACTACCAGGGCTGGGCCGGTTTGGCGTCCTATGAGCTGTACCACGGTCACCTCTGGACCGGTCTGGTGGCGTCGCAACGGATGCTCCAACTGCAGCCGGATACGGTGCCGCTGTACGCCAATATTGCCCGGCAGATGGAAAGCCTGGCTGATGAAGGCGGATGCCGTTACGACCGGGCCCCCTTGCTCCGGTCGGCTGCCAACTACTACTCACAGGCCGCCGCCAAGTCTGACAATACCGAATATTATGAACTGGCCGCCGAGCTGTATCTGTCCAGCGGTCAGTACCCGCTGGCCTACATTACTGCCCAAAAAGTGATGAAAGCCGAAGGCCCGGACAGCTGGCGTCGTGAGCTGGTGATTGATGCGGCAACCAACTTGCGCAAGCTCGAAGAAGTTCGTCGCCTGTCGCAGGAGCAAATCAGCGAAGACGATGAAACCGCCGGGCACTTTAATCTGGCGCTGGTCGCGATGATGGAAGGCGACAAGGCATCGGCGGCAGAACACTTCTCCCGTTACGTTACCGAAGAGAACGGCAAGCCGTTCACATTGGCGGAATACCTGCGTGACTGGCTCTATCGACTGGGTGGTTTCAACGGTTCGGTCGCCGCTCTTGAAGACAGCTCGGTGACCGAGGAATGGCACAAGGAACTGGTGGCTGTGATCGAACAGGGCAAGTCCGGAGCAATCGATTCGGATGCGTTACTGAAACAGACAATCAATGGTTGTCAGCGCTCGGAAGCGCATTTCTACCTGGCTTATCTGTTCTGGCTACAGGGCGATATTGCTCAGGCGAAGTCGCATTTGAAGGCAACCTCCGAGCAGAAAGCCTACCAGTACATTGAGCACGAATGGGCGGATGCGCTGTATCAGCAGCTTTGATCCACTGTCTCGTTGACTGCTGATTTTTTGATCAAAAGGGTTGCAGCGATGCTGATCATCGCGTTAGCATCATGGCAAATCGATATACATCAGGTCTGAAGCATCATGACGGCGACACTCAATCACAACACTCTGACAGCGCTCTGCACCTCTGCAGCGTCTCTGTGTGTGCGTGATTCAGGCGCTGCCGTTGCAGCAGACTTTTGGTGGTTTGGTTATGGCTATTTTAGCCAGGAGCCGGGCTGCCTCTGAGTCGCTAACAAGACAAAGGGCAGGCCGGCGATCAGCCGGACTGCCAGGAAAACCCCGATTGGCAGTCCGCTGATCGGGGTTTTTTTATGGGATTTAACCGGGGTTCAAACACTTTTTTAACCGTTTCAAAGGTGAAGCAAATGACCACGACCTCTGCAAACACAGCGAACAGTGCTCCGGTTAGCGCCAACGGGAGCAATGACCCGGCCATTCGACCCCTGCCGACTCCGGCGGAGTTGAAGCAACAGTTACCATTGAGTGACGATCTGGTGGTTCAGATCGAACAGCAGCGGCAGCAATTGAAGGATGCGCTGTCCGGGCAGGATTCCCGTCTGGTGATCATCACCGGCCCCTGTTCTGTCCACGACGAAGACGCGGTTCTCGACTACGGTCAGCGTCTGGCTACGCTCAACCAGCAGTTGTCAGATCGGCTGCTGATCGTAATGCGCGCCTACGTTGAAAAACCCCGAACCAATGTCGGCTGGAAAGGACTGGCCTACGACCCGGATCGCAACGGCAAGGGCGACATGCACAAGGGGCTGGAACGTTCCCGCCGAGTGATGCTGCGACTGGCACAACTGGGATTACCGATCGCCACCGAAGCACTGAGTCCGCTGACCATGTTGTACCTGGATGATCTGGTGAGCTGGACAGCCGTGGGCGCCCGGACTGCTGAAAGTCAGGTCCACCGTGAGATGGTCAGTCATCTGCCGATGCCCGTGGGCATCAAGAACGGCACTGACGGCTCAGTCACGACCGCTGTGAATGCGATGATCTCCGCTCGTCATAGCCACCACACGTTGGGCATGGATTGCCATGGCCAGATTGCCATGCTGGACACCCCCGGAAACCCTGACACTCATCTGGTGCTGCGCGGTGGCCGAGGCATCACCAACTACGATGCCGACAGCATTGCCAGTGCCGTGGCCCAGTTGCAGCAAACCGAATGCAACACCCGTGTGCTGGTGGATTGCAGCCACGACAATGCCTGCAAGCAGCATGAGCGGCAAATGGATATCGCCCGAGAAGTGACGCAACAGCGTGTTGATGGCAATGACCGGATTCTGGGGCTGATGCTGGAAAGCTTCCTCGTTGCTGGCAAACACATCGCCGGACAGCCACTGGAATACGGCGTTTCAATTACCGACCCTTGTCTGGGCTGGGAGCAAACGGAAGAATTGTTGCTTTCTATCCACAATCAGCTGGCAGGGTAATCGGCCTGATGTCAGCGGGAGGCCGGTGTGCTGAATATGAACTTTGCCGAACGCGTTGTGATTGAAACCGCCGCTCAGGACTGGCAACCCAGTCCGGCGGCGGGTGTCTCCCGCAAACCGCTGGCGCGAGAATTCAGGGAGCAGGGCCACGCCACGAGCATCGTGCGCTATGAACCTGGCTCACGTTTCAAAACCCATCCGCACCCCAAGGGTGAAGAGATTCTGGTACTGGACGGCGTGTTTTCGGACGAAACCGGCGATTATCCCGCCGGTACCTATTTGCGCAATCCACCGGGCAGCAGCCACGCGCCGTTCAGTGAAGAGGGCTGCGTGATCTTCGTAAAACTGGATCAGTTCGATGAAGACGATACGGCATCGGTGCGGGTCAATACCGAAGCAACGCCCTGGTTGCCGGGTCAGGGCGGTCTTCAGGTGATGCCGTTGCACGAGCACAAAGGGGAGCACACGGCGTTGGTCAAATGGCCGGCGGGTGAGCGTTTCCTGCCCCACCGCCATTGGGGTGGGGAAGAAATACTGGTGTTATCCGGCGAGTTTCGCGATGAGCATGGCGACTATCCGGCGTTGACCTGGATTCGCAGCCCACATCTGAGCCAACACCACCCGTTCGTCAGTCAGGAAACCGTTATCCTGGTCAAGACCGGACACTTGCCAGACTGATCGTCAGTGTTCCAGGCTAGCGGTCTTGCCTGCCAGACTGCGAGCCTCAGACCACTCTTCGTAGCTGCGTGCGCCCATATTGCCGGGCAGCGTGAGCAAAATGTCGAGCAGGTCGCCGCGTCGTTCGGATCTCATCACTTCATCCCGCGCCTTGGCTCGAACCACATAGGTGGACTGCACGTTCTGGTGGTCAAACTGACGCCAGTGTTGCGGATCTTTAAGTAGCATGTAGTGGTGCCCTTCCAGCGCCTGAATCATGGCGTCTGTGTTGAATGAGCCTGCCCGTTCCGCGGCTTCCCGAATCTGATACAGAATGCTGTAGGCCGACGCCGCCGGACTGTCCGGATATTCGTCGAAACGAGTCAGGTAGGCCTCTACAAAGGCTTGCCCGCGCGGGTGTCCGAACTGATACGGCACCTGCCAGTACCAGGGGACGGTACCGACAATGCCTTCCATGATGGATGGCCCGGCATCATTGGCCATGCTTTGAGTCAGATTCGGCACCACGATTTCCATTTTGTCTTTCAGCCCCATGTTGTGAGCCAGCTGCAGGGCCGACACCATGTCACCACCCAGCAAGCTGAGCATCAGAATGTCTGCATCGGAGGCGGCGGCCTGTTGCAGAGCGGACTGAAGTTCACTGTGGCGAGGGCGGGGGTAGGAGGTCAGCACCGACCGGTGTGTTTGGGTGTCTTTGGTATCGGTGAATTTGCGAATCGAGGACTCCAGTGAACGCCCCCAGCTGTAGTCGGCGGTGACATAGAAAATACGCTGATCTTTCAGTTTCTGACCGAGATAAAACGACAGCGCCTTGGCGGTCATCCAGCTGTTGGTGGTTTCACGAAAAATATGGCGATGTCCATCGACCCCGGTGGTTTCGTTGGCGTAGCTGAGAGCGGCAAAAAACAGGCGATCCTGTTTGGCCGCTGTTTTGCCTGCGGCAATGGCGACGTCACTGGCCGCTGCGCCCATGGTGAAGGTTGCGCCTTGCTGAATCAGAGAGCGGACAGCCTGCTGCCCCTGCTCCGGATGAGATGCAGTGTTGGCGGTCAACAGCTCAATCGGCTGACCCAGGATACCGCCGTCGCGATTGATTTCTTCAACCGCGAGAATGGCCCCCTGGGCCATGTCGAATCCCATGTGTTGATACCGACCGGTGGTTGGATGGATCAAACCAATTTTCACTGGTGCTGCATGGCTACTCACTGTCAGAAACAGTGAGAGCCAGACCGTAGAGCGAAGTAACCGGGATACCATAGAAGTCATTCATGACACCTCTTAATGCAAGTAATTATCAATAGCATTTGATTTTATTGATAATTAACTAAAATACAAGTGAGGTGTTTCCCGGAAAAAATCCCTTTAAATTAATGGGTTACCGAGTTCGAGTGAGTCGGCTAACCCTGTTTGCCGGACAGGTGTATGTACTCACCAATGCTCATTGGCGTACTCGAATACCGGTAAGGTCCAGCCCCAGCGTACAGCCGAAAGGCGAATGGCCAGGCCGGTGCTGAAGACTGCCAGCAGGGTGATATCCGCAGGAATCTGGTAGTGGTCCAGCGCCAGATAGAGCAGGGCAACCAGCAGAGAGACGCTGGCGTACAGTTCGTGCTTTAACACCAGTGGTACCTGGCCACACAGCATGTCGCGCATCACGCCACCGAAGACACCGGTGATCAAACCGGCGATGATTACGATGGGCAGGGAGTAGCCCATTTCAAGAGCAGTGTTACAGCCAATGATGGTGAAGGCGACCAGACCCGCCGCGTCCAGAACCAGGAACAGCTCGCGTAAATGATGCATAAACCGGGCAATCAGCATGGTGCTCAAGCCTGCACAGACGGTCAGATAGATGTATTCAGGATGTTGGGTCCAGGAAACAGGAAAGTGACCGAGCAGGATATCCCGTACGGTGCCGCCGCCGAGTGCGGTGACAAAAGCGATCAAGGCGACACCAAACATGTCCATGCGGCGACGGCCTGCGGCGAGTGCTCCAGACATGGCTTCAGCGGTGATAGCGATCAGGTAGACAGTGATCAGCATACAAAACCCCTACGGTTTCTGTGCTGCCACTCCCCCTGTCTTGGTACCTGAGAGTTTGGTCAGGGATTGATAATCTCTGACTTGCCCCGTCGGTGGGTTGCTCAGCCAGGCTGACAACCGCTCTCCAGATGGCGATTCGAGAATTCGCAGTTCGGGTGCCTGAGCGTTTATGGGAGTTTGCGCCTTCGGCGGAGGACTGAAACCTCACTCTCCTGCGAAGCGCGCAATGGTACGCCGATCCGATACGGAAATCATCTGTTGTGTAGATTAGTCAGGTAAAAAAACTCCCGCCGAGGCGGGAGAAAGGGAGTGCCGTTCGCCGGTCAGAGGCCCGGCGTTCGGGGATGATCACCGCAAGCGGTGATCAGATGGTTTGGCCGTCAGTACCTAATAAGTGCTCAATACAGGGAGTATCAGTCCTGTGGGCGTTTCAGAACCAGCGTCAGAATGTCGTAGCTGGCAACCAGCTCATCATTCTGATTGGTCACTTCCACATCCCAGGCGACCACACCCTGGGCTTCGCCTTTTTCGCTGACCTTGCCCTGGTCGATCATGCGCTTGCAGGTCAGGCGGGCACGAATGGTGTCGCCGATGCCCACCGGGTTAACGAAACGCAGGGTATCCAGACCGTAGTTCGCCAGAACCGGGCCTTCGCCCGGGTAAACGAACAGACCCGCCGCTGCGGACAGTACGAAGTAACCGTGGGCGATACGCTTGCCAAACTGGGAATCCTTGGCGGCGATTTCGTCGAAGTGCATGTAGAAGTGGTCACCGGACAGACAACCGAAGTTGACGATATCGGCTTCCGTCACAGTACGACGATGGGTCAGCAAAGAGTCGCCTGGCTTCAGGTCGTCGAAGTAGCGACGGAATGGATGTACTTCGGTCTCGTTCACAGCACCGCCACGAACGTACTCGCGAGTCACGGCGGTCAGCATGGTTGGGGAACCCTGTACAGCGGTGCGCTGCAGGTAGTGCTTGACGGCACGGATGCCACCCAGCTCTTCACCGCCACCGGCACGACCCGGACCGCCGTGCTTCAGCATCGGCAGCGGAGAACCGTGGCCAGTGGATTCTTTGGAAGACTCTTCGTTCAGGATATGAACACGGCCATGCCATGCCGCCAGCGCCGGAACAACCTTGCCAGCCACTTCAGGATCGTTGGTGATCAGGGAGGACACCAGGCTGCCTTTACCGCGAGCGGCCAGAGCAACGGCGTGGTCAACGTCACGATAGCCCATCACGGTGCTCACCGGGCCGAAGGCTTCGATGTCGTGTGCGCCACCTTCGGCATCCGGGTCACGGCTCAACAGCAGTGTTGGCTCGAAGAATGCGCCGTTTTCAGTGCCTGCGCCGGTTGGCGCGAAGTCAGCGTTGCCGCCACAGATGCGCTCGCTGGTTTGCAGCAGCTGCTCTACGGTATCGCGAACGTCAGCCTGCTGGGTGTGAGACGCCAGTGCGCCCATGCGAACGCCTTCAACGCTTGGGTCACCCACCGTAGTCTTGGCCAGACGTGCAGACAGCTTCTCGGCAACCGCATCAACGCGGTTCTCAGGCACCAGAGTACGACGGATAGCGGTACACTTCTGACCGGCTTTTACGGTCATTTCACGCGCGACTTCTTTGACGAACAGGTCGAACTCGGCGTCGTCTGGCGTCACATCCGGGGCAAGAATGGCACAGTTCAGAGAGTCGGCTTCGCCATTGAATGGCACCGAGTTGTTGATCAGGTTGGGCGTCACACGCAGCTTGGCGGCAGTGCTGGCGGAACCGGTGAAGGTGACGACGTCCTGCCCGTTGAGGCGATCCAACAGATCACCGGTGCGACCGATTACCAGCTGCAGGCTGCCTTCTGGCAACAGGCCGGAGTTTTGCATCAGACGGACCGCTGCTTCCGTCACGTAGCTGGTGGCAGACCCCGGCTTGACGATACACGGCATACCGGCGAGGAAGTTGGGTGCAAATTTCTCCAACATGCCCCAGATCGGGAAGTTGAAGGCGTTGATGTGAACCGCAACCCCGTTGCGAGGCACGAGAATGTGGCTGCCATAGAACTTGCCTTTAGGGCCCAGCTGCATGGCATCGCCTTCGTGCAGCACGTTGCCGGATGGCAATTCACGACGGCCCATGCTGGCGTAGGCAAACAGCGTACCGGCGCCACCTTCGATGTCGATCCAGCTGTCAGCGCGGGTGGCACCGGAGTGGTGGGAAATCTCATACAGGGATTCCTTGTGCTCCAGCAGGTACTTGCCCAGGTTGCGCAGGCAGGATGCACGGCTCTGGAAATCCATCGCCATCAGCGACTGGTTACCCTGACGACGGGCGAAGGCCAGGGATTCTTCAAAATCGATTTGTTCAGCGTGGGTGTGGTAAACCACTTCGCCATTCAGGGCGCTGGTCAGACCTTGTGCAGCTTCGCTGCCAATCCACTGACCTGCAATAAAACTCTGTAACGTCGGGGCTTGACTCATGGGGAGGCTCCGCAGTGTAGGGGGTTAATTCGGGGATCAGGTAGTCAGATGTGATCGGCCAGCACTGCGGTAGCAGGCTGACCGGATCGGCAGGATCAGATCTGGTCGAAGTCGACCACAACTTTTTCAGACACCGGGTAGGCCTGACAGGAGAGGACATAACCGGCTTCAATTTCGTAATCTTCCAGACCGAAGTTGACGTCCATATCGACTTCACCTTCCACCACCTTGCACTTGCAGGTCGAGCACACACCGGCCTGACAGGAGAACGGCAGTTCGGCGCCGATCTTGTTACCGGCGACCAGAATGCTGTCGGTGTTCTGGTCCAGATCAAATTCCAGCGCACGGCCATCGGCGATCACTGTCACGTTGGAGGTGGTCTTGTTGGCCGCTGCGGCTGCAGCACGCTCTTCACGCTTCTGGGCGTTGCCCGCTGTCGCGAACAGTTCGAAGAAGATGCGATCGGGTTCGCTACCGGCTTCGATCAGCAGGTCGCGAACGGTTTCGGTCATTTCCTGAGGGCCACAGATAAAGCTCGCATCCAGAGATTTGACGTCCAGCCAGCGGTTGAATATCTCTTTGCACTTCTCGGCGTCAATGTGACCGTTGTACAGGTCAACGTCTTGTTGCTCACGGCTGAAGATGAACACCAGGTTCAGACGGCCCATGTAGACGTTTTTCAGTTCTTCCAGCTGCTCACGGAACATGGTGGAAGAGCTGGAGCGGTTACCGTACAGCAGGGTCACGCTGCTCCTGGGTTCGGTTTCCAGTGTCGATTTGACGATCGACAGGATTGGCGTGATACCGGAACCGGCGGCTACGGCCAGGTAGTTACCTTCACGCTCGGCATCCAGATCAATGTAGAAGTTGCCCGTCGGGGCCATGACTTCCAGCTCGTCACCCACTTTCAGCGCTTCGTTGGCGTAAGTGGAGAACAGGCCACCCGGTACCTTTTTGACCGCAACGCGGATTTCACCGTCGTTGATGCCGGTGCAGATGGAGTAGGAACGACGAACTTCTTCACCCTCCAGCTGGGTACGCATGGTCAGATACTGACCCTGGGTGAATTGAAACTTCTCGTTCAGGTCTGCAGGAATATCAAAAGCCAGTGACACGGAGTCGCGCGTTTCCTGGCGAACATCCCGAATGGTCAGGGAATGGAATTGGCTCATAAGTTATCTCTCCGCAGCCACCGTCTTTCCGGGTGGCTTTAAATACATTTGAAATAGTCAAACGGTTCCAGGCAATCATTGCAGCGGTACAGCGCCTTGCAGGCGGTTGAACCGAATTCGCTGACGCGTTCGGTGTGCTCACTGCCACAGTGAGGGCAGTTCACCTGATCTTCGCCAGACAGCAGGCTCCTCTTGCTGGCACTGCCGACCGGTGGCGCAATACCAAAAGCACGCAGCTGTTCACGACCTTTTTCGGTAATCCAGTCGGTGGTCCAGGCCGGGTTCAGCCGTTGCTTCAGTACCGGATTGTCGAAACCGGCGTTGACCAGGGCTTCTTCAATGGTTTGCTCAATAAACTCGGTTGCCGGACAACCTGAATAAGTGGGTGTGACCACGGCGTGGAGGTGGCCATTGTGCCAACTGACGTCTCGAACAATACCGAGGTCAACCACGCTGACCACGGGGACTTCCGGGTCCATCACATCCATTAATACGGTCCAGGCACGCTGGACATCGTCCTGCGTGCCTTCACGTGCTCCAAGATCACTGCCGATCAGACCGCCTTGCGGGGCCATGTCGGTGCGCTCGCTGGAGCCAGTGCCCTTACCAGGTTGCATTCGGGTAAGCTCGCTGCAGGAATTGCATCTCAGCCAACAGGATGCCCAGGTGCTCGCTGTGCACGCCGTTGCGACCATTCAGGTAGAACGAACGCGCCTCTTCCGGCACCGTCAGAGTCGCTGCGGTCAGCACTTCACTCACGGTGGCTTTCCAGGCTTCCGCGATGGCTTCTGGTGCAGGAATCACACCGGCTTCCGCCAGACGCTGTTCCACTTCATCACCAACAGTCAGTTCGCAGGTGAAGCGCCAGACTTCCTCAACACCGGCAACCATGCGCTGGTGGCTTTCTTCGGTGCCGTCACCCAGGCGCTGAACCCACTCGGAAGAGCGGCGCAGGTGGTAGGTCACTTCTTTCAGAGCCTTGGCTGCAATCGCCGCAACGCGCTCGTCGCTGGATTCCACCAGACCTTGCAGCATGTGGTACTGCCACGCGTCGTAGAAGAACTGCTTGGCCATGGTCACAGCGAAGTCGCCGTTTGGCTGCTCAACCAGCAACAGGTTGCGGTAGGCACGCTCATCACGACAGTAAGCCAGCTGGTCGGCGTCACGACCGTCGTCGATCAGCTCTGCAGCGTAGTCCAGCCAGTTGCGCGCCTGACCGATCAGGTCCAGACCCACGTTCATCAGTGCCATCTCTTCTTCCAGAGCCGGTGCGTTGCCACACCACTCACACAGACGCTGGCCCTTGACCACTGCGCTGTCACCAACGCGCAGCAGGTATTCAATCAGATCATCGTATTTGGTCATGGTCGTCCTCACATGTGGCCGACTTCAGGCGGCAGCTCGTAAAAGCTGGCGTGACGGTAGATCTTGTCTTCGGATGGATCGAACAGAGGATCTTTCTCGTCTGGGGAAGACGCCGTGATGGCCGCAGAAGGCACAACCCACAGGCTCACACCTTCGTTACGGCGGGTGTACAGCTCACGAGCGTTTTCGATTGCCATGGCCGCATCAGCCGCGTGAACGCTACCGACGTGCTTGTGGTTCAGGCCGTGCTTGCTGCGCACGAATACTTCAAACAGTGTCCATTGAGACATGATGATTCTCTCCAGTTAACGGGTCAGTATCAGGCTGCGGCCTGTTGTTTTTTCTTTTTCTCTGCGAAAGCAACAGCGGCTTCACGTACCCAGGTACCGTCTTCGATGGCGTTGCGACGGGTCTCGATGCGCTCACGGTTGCATGGGCCATTGCCCTTGATCACTTCGTAGAATTCTTCCCACTGAATTTCGCCGAAGTCGTAGTGGCCACGCTCTTCGTTCCACTTCAGATCCGGATCAGGGGCAGTACAGCCGAGGAATTCCAGCTGCGGTACAGTCTGGTCAATGAAACGCTGACGCAGTTCATCGTTGGTGTGACGCTTGATCTTCCAGGCCATGGACTGGGCGCTGTTTGGAGAGTCGGCGTCGCTTGGGCCGAACATCATCAGCGCAGGCCACCACAGACGGTTGATCGCGTCCTGAACCATTTCTTTCTGGGCTTCGTTACCTTCCTGCATCATGGTCAGCAGAATTTCGTAGCCCTGACGCTGGTGGAAGCTCTCTTCCTTACAGATACGGATCATGGCGCGGGAGTACGGGCCATAAGAAGTACGCTGCAGAACCACCTGGTTCACAATCGCGGCACCGTCAACCAGCCAGCCAACCGCACCCATGTCAGCCCAGTTCAGGGTTGGGTAGTTGAAGATGGAGGAGTACTTGGCACGACCGTTGTGCAGTTTTTCGACTTCTTCGTCACGATCAGCGCCCAGGGTTTCCATCGCGCTGTACAGGTACATGCCGTGACCGGCTTCGTCCTGGATCTTGGCCATCAACTGCAGCTTGCGCTTGAAGGTTGGCGCACGAGTCACCCAGTTACCTTCTGGCAGCATGCCAACAATTTCAGAGTGAGCGTGCTGGGAAATCTGACGGATCAGGGTTTTGCGGTAAGCATCCGGCATCCAGTTTTTCGGCTCGATTTTAACTTCGGCGTCAATTCTTTCCTGGAACGCACGTTCTTCTGGGGACATCTCCTCCAGGGTCTTAACGCGCTTGGCTCCGGTTTCAACCATTTGTGCGTACATAGCGAGTCTCCGCTGTCGTTGAGTGACTGCTCTCACAGCCGTCACAAGAGTTCAGTGTAACGTTTCTTCTAATGATACTAAAAACCAAACAAATGTGCAGTTTTTGTATCGCTTTTAAGTCGATTGACTCAAATTATGGTCTTGCTTCGGGTGCTGATCATGGATGACTGCAGGCAGCCACCCACTCAAGGCCGGAAATTGGGGCCGCCCGCAGACAGCCCCAAAGCGTCCTAGCCGTCCTTACGCTTGTCGAAAACGCGCTTGGCCTTACCTTCTGAACGTGGCAGACCGCCCGTTGGTACGATGTCAATACGCGTGCTGATGCCCACAACAGACTTGATGTGGTGCGCCAGCTCTTTGCTGACGGAATCCTGAGGCGCATCCTGAGCCTCTGGCGTCAGTTCCACCTTGACCTGAACCTTGTCCAGGTTGCCGTCTTTGGTGACGACGATTTCGTAGTGCGGTGCCAGCGCCGGGATCTTCAGAATCTGTTCTTCGATCTGGGTTGGGAACACGTTCACACCACGGATGATCATCATGTCGTCGCTGCGGCCAGTGATCTTGTCGATGCGACGCATTGGACGCGCAGTACCTGGCAGCAAGCGAGTCAAATCACGGGTACGGTAACGAATGATTGGTAATGCTTCTTTAGACAAAGATGTGAACACCAGTTCACCGTATTCGCCATCAGGCAGTACTTCGCCAGTGTTTGGATCGATGATTTCAGGGTAGAAATGATCTTCCCAGATGGTTGGGCCATCTTTGGTCTCGATGCATTCCATCGCCACACCCGGGCCCATCACCTCAGACAGACCGTAGATGTCAACGGCATCGATGCCCAAACGACCTTCGATGTTCTTGCGCATCTCGTCAGTCCATGGCTCGGCACCGAAGATACCCAGACGCAGCGCCAGCTTCTCAGGGTCGACCTTCTGACGTTCCATCTCATCGATCAGGTTCAGCATGTAGGATGGCGTCACCATAATGATGTCAGGATCGAAGTCCTGAATCAGTTGCACCTGCTTCTCGGTCTGGCCGCCAGACATCGGGATAACCGTACAACCCAGACGCTCAGCACCGTAGTGTGCGCCCATGCCGCCAGTGAACAGGCCGTAGCCGTAGGAGATGTGCACCTTGTCGCCGGAGTGACCGCCAGCAGCACGGATGGAACGCGCCACCACGTCAGCCCACACATCAATATCGTGCTGGGTGTAACCCACAACGGTTGGCTTGCCGGTGGTACCGGAAGAAGCATGAACACGCACGACTTCGTTCATTGGCACGGCAAATGAATCAAATGGGTACGCGTCGCGCAGATACGCCTTGGTGGTAAACGGGAAGTGCTTCAGATCTTCCAGTGTGCGCAATTCAAATGGGTGTACGCCTTTTTCGTCACACATCTTTTTGTAAGACGGTACGTTGTTGTAGGCGTGCGCGATGCTCCACTGCATGCGTTTCAGCTGTAAGGCACGCAGCTCGTCAATACTGGCGGTTTCAATCGGGTCCAGCGCGCTGCGCAGAATACGTTCGTTATGCATCGTTAGTGTCCTGTCCGAGTCTTTTGTTATGTCAGAACCAGCTACTGATGACTCAGCAGCAATGAACCCTCAGGTCGACAACAAGGCCGGAATCCCCCGGGGTTCATGAACGCGGGGCAAGTCTCAGTATGCCCCGGCTGGCGTGTGGTTATACACGCTCGATGATGATCGCAATGCCCTGGCCAACACCAATACACATGGTGCACAGAGCATAACGGCCACCGGTACGATGCAACTGGTACATCGCCGTGGTTACCAGACGAGCGCCGGAAGCACCCAGAGGGTGACCCAGAGAAATCGCACCGCCGTTCGGGTTTACGTGTGCTGCATCATCTGGCAGACCCAGATCACGCATGACTGCCAGACCCTGGGATGCGAACGCTTCGTTCAGCTCGATCACGTCCATCTGATCCAGTGTCAGACCGGCTTTTTCCAGCACCTTTTTGGACGCTGGAGCCGGGCCAAAGCCCATGATGCGCGGTTCCAGACCTGCCGTTGCCATTGCAACCACACGTGCTTTAGGGGTCAGACCGTTTTTCTCAGCCGCTTCTTTAGACGCGATCAGCAGGGCACAAGCACCGTCATTCACACCGGATGCGTTACCTGCGGTCACAGAACCACCTTCGCGGAACGGCGCACGCAGTTTGCCCAGCGCTTCCAGCGTGGTGGAGGCACGTGGGTGCTCATCGGTGTCCACCACGATGTCATCGCCTTTGCGCTGTGGAATCACCACCGGGCAGATTTCTTCGTTGAACAGACCGGCTTCCATCGCGGCAGCGGTTTTCTGCTGGCTGCGGAAAGCGAACAGATCCTGGTCTTCGCGGGAGATATTGAAATCTTCAGCCACGTTTTCAGCCGTTTCCGGCATCGAATCCACACCGTATTCGGCTTTCATCTTTTTGTTGATGAAACGCTAGCCGATGGTGGTGTCGTACATACCGTTCGGGTTGCGGCTGAAAGCGGTTTCGGCCTTGCCCATCACAAATGGCGCACGCGACATGGACTCACAACCACCGGCGATCATCAGATCGGTTTCACCGGCCTTGATGGCACGAGCCGCCATACCGATGGCGTCCATACCGGAACCGCACAGACGGTTGATGGTGGTGCCCGGAACGGACGTCGGCAGACCGGCCAGCAGCGACGACATGCGGGCCACGTTGCGGTTGTCTTCACCGGCCTGGTTGGCGTTACCGTAAATCACATCGTCAACAGAAGCCCAGTCGACGTTCGGGTTGCGTTCCATCAGGGCTTTCAGAGGCACCGCGCCCAGGTCATCGGGACGAACCGGTGACAGCGCGCCGCCGTAGCGGCCAAATGGTGTGCGGATCGCGTCGCATATATAGGCATCAGTCATTGCTGTTCTCCTGCTTGGAAGCCTGTGCATGTTCGAGAATCTGGCCGCGCACCTTGTAGGATTTGCCATGGAACATGGCGATCAGGCGACCTTCCTGATTGTGAATGTCAACGTCGTAGTTACCGGTGCGACCACTGCGGCTGCGCTCGGTGGCGGTCGCCGTCAGCACATCGCCCAGCAATGCCGGGGCGACGTAATCAATGGTGCAGCCAATGGCAACCGTCGGTTCGTTATAGGTGTTGCAGGCAAATGCAAAGGCGGAATCGGCAAGAGCAAACATGTAGCCGCCGTGGCAGGTCTTGTGACCCTGAACCATGTCGTCGCGCACGGTCATGCGCACCACGGATTTGCCTGGTTCGACCGCTTCCAGCGTCATGCCCGCTTGCCGGGTGGCATTGTCACGGCGGTAAAGCTCGTGCGCGCATGCCTCTGCCAGCTCCTGCGGTGTCATGGCGTCAACGCTCTTATTGCTCATGGAAGGACTTTCCTTGCGCGGACAGTCGACGCAGCAGCAGGGATGGACGGTAACGGTCTTCGCCGTAGCTGGCTTGGAGGTTGGACAGTGCCGCTTCAATACGTGCAACGCCCACCTGATCGGCCCAGGCCAAAGGCCCGCGCGGGTAGTTCACACCGGCACACATGGCCAGATCGACACCGGCCACATCGCCGACGTTGTGCAAAACGGCATCAGCACCTTCGTTGGCCAGCATCGCCACGGTACGCATCACTGCCAGACCCGGAACGTCGGCCATCGGTGTGGCGGTGATACCGGCGGCGGCCAGCAGATCAACCACTTGCTGAACGGCAGCTTCCGAGGTGTTATGTGCCCAACTGATCGCCAGGCGGGAGGCCTTGCTGTAATCCAGTGCCAGATCGATCAGCACCAGATTGTCGATGCCGTCTTCGACCGCACGCTGACAGGCCATGCGACCATCGGTCAGCGCGATGGTGGCGTCGGTGGTGCGGAACATGCCATCAAACGCAGCCTGATCGGCTTCAACCGGCGTCAGAGTCACACCGCTGGCAACAAAACGCTCTTGCAGAGACATCAGCGGCCCGGCAGAACCGACGATGCTGCATTGTTTCAGTGGTAATTCGCTGGTCAGTTCGGCGGCTTGTGGGCGCTCGGCCCCTTCGCTGTAGTCGTAGAAACCGTGGCCGGTCTTGCGACCCAGACGACCCGCGTCTACGAGTTCTTTCTGAATCAAAGACGGCTGGAAGCGGAAGTCGCCGTAATAGGCGTCGAAGACCGAACAGGTCACGGCGTAGTTGACGTCGTGGCCGATCAGGTCGGTCAGCTCGAACGCGCCCATGCGGAAACCACCGGCATCGCGCATTAACGCGTCCAGCGTGGCGCAGTCAGCGGCCTGTTCCTGCAACAGACGCAGGCTTTCGGCATAGAATGGACGCGCCACACGGTTGACGATAAAGCCCGGCGTTGAACGGGTGTAAACCGGTTTTTTGCCCCAGGCCAGAGAGGTGTCGTACACGGTTTCTGCCACCGCAGGGTCGGTCGCCAGACCGGAAACCACCTCGACCAGCTTCATGATTGGAGCCGGGTTAAAGAAGTGCATCCCAACCACACGACCTGGCACTTTGGCGTTGGCGGCCAGACTGGTGATCGAAAGAGAGGAGGTGTTACTGGCCAGAATGCAGTCGTCGGAACACAGCTCTTCCAGTGTTGCCAGTACACTGCGCTTCACATCCAGATTTTCTACGATGGCTTCAACCACCAGTTTGGCGTCGGCCAGTGCCTCGATGTTATCGACTGGCGTCATGCGTGACAGTACGCCTTCGCGCTGCTCAGCGGTGAACTTGCCGCGAGCCACCAGTTTTTCCAGTTGCGCACCGATCTTGTCGATCGCCTGGGCAGAAGCGCCTTCACGGTTATCGTACAGTTTGACCGGATGACCGGCTTGCGCGGCCACCTGGGCAATACCGGCACCCATGGCACCAGCACCAATCACAGCAACCAGAGAGTCTGTACTCAGAGCATTGGATGACATGTATCAGCGTCCCTTGAACTCAGGATTACGTTTTTCCATAAAGGCTTTCACGCCTTCACGGTAGTCTTCGGTGCGGCCAGCCAGACGCTGCAGATCACGTTCCAGCGTCATTTGCTCATCGAAGCTGTTGCTGACGCTGCTGTTCAGTGCGCGCTTGATCAGAGCCAGACCTTGAGTTGGCTGGGTCGCCAGTTGCTTGGCCAATGTCAGGGCTTCTTCGCGCAGGGCTTCATCATCAACGGCACGGTAGATCATGCCCCACTCTTCCGCTTGCTCGGCCTTGATCGGCGTACCCAGCAGCGCCAGTTGCTTGGCGCGGGCCATACCAATCAGGCGAGGCAGGAACCAGGTGCCACCGGAATCCGGTACCAGACCGATTTTGCAGAACGCCTGGATGAACTTGGCAGAACGCGCCGCCAGCACCAGATCACAAGCCAGAGGAATGTTGGCACCGGCACCGGCAGCCACACCATTCACCGCACAGATCACCGGCATGGGCAGATCTTGCAGGGTTTTGATCAGCGGGTTGTAGAAGCGCTCGATCGACAGACCCAGATCCGGCGCATCGGCATCCGGATCAACATTACGGTCAGACAGATCCTGACCGGCACAGAAACCACGACCTTCAGCGGTCAGCAGCAGGGCGCGGACTTCCGGGTTCTTGGCCGTTGCTTTCAGCGCTTGCTTCACTTCAAGGTGCATCGCTTCGTTGAAGCTGTTCAGGGCTTTTGGACGGTTCAGGCTGAGGATGGCAACGCCATCTTCAACGGAATACAGAATATGCTCGAAGTTCATGGGCATATTGCTCCTCGATAACGGAATGGGCTGCCAGCACTACTGGCCGTTAAATTCGGGTTTGCGCTTTTCCTGGAAAGCCGCAATGCCTTCGTTGCGGTCGGCGGTACCGGCCAGCACGGTAAAGGCATGACGTTCAAAGCGAAGGCCGGAGGCCAGATCGGTATCCATACCTTTCAGTACGGATTCTTTGGCCAGACGGACGGCCAGAGGGGCTTTGCGAGCAATGCTGGCGGCAACGGCCAGAGCACGCTCAACGGTGAATTCAGGTTGGGTAATTTCACTCACCAGACCCGACTGCTGGGCCTGACGGGCGCTAATAGCATCGCCGGTCAGTACCATCTGCATCGCCATGGACTTGCCCACGGCACGCAACAGACGCTGGGTGCCACCGGCACCGGGCATGATGCCCAGGTTGATTTCAGGCTGGCCAAAACGAGCGTCTTCACCGGCAATAATAATGTCGGCGTGCATCGCCAGCTCACAGCCACCGCCGAGGCAGAAACCGTTAACAGCGGCAATCACTGGCTTGGGGAAACGGGTAATACGCTGCCAGTGTTGCTGGCGCGGATCGTTCAGGATACCGACCAGATCACGCTCGGCCATTTCCTTGATGTCAGCCCCAGCGGCGAAGGCGCGGCTGCTGCCAGTCAACACCACGGCACGAACATCATCAGAGGCTTCAGCGGCATCCAATACCGCAGAGAGTTCACCCAGCAACTGGGTATTGAGCGCATTCAGCGCTTCCGGACGATTAAGCGTAACAAGCTGAACGCCATTGCTGGGCGCGCCAACAATCAGCGTTTGCATGGAAGTATCAGACATGGTTGCACCCTGCTTCTCAGTTCATTATCAATGCTGACATACAGCTGAACAAACGCCCTCTTGGCGGGGCTATTGTGCATTCTGACGTTCGTTATCGGCCATCTGGCGGATGAATCGAATACCGCAGAACTGCGTACGAAGCTGTGATGCACATTGTTTTTTCTCAAGAGCGCCTAGATTAACGCCAAAAAGAGACACAAAACAACCTTGAAAAACTCAAAAAATGTATCAAGTCGAGTCTGATCGATCACATTTCGTCCAGCATCACTGCCCTCATAACCTTGACCCATACCCTGTTTCTGTTTGTTTTTCCTTGATTTTTTCGGTTACAAGCACACTTTTCCAACCTTACAGCCAAGGCATTACGCACTATATTCCTGAACAGGAATTTTATTTTCAGCACCCCCTCTTTATGATTTGATACAGAAACAAAAACAAAATCTTAAAAAAGTGTATCTTTGCAGAGGTCGCGAGAATGAGTACAAATACGGATGCAGCCACGTTTTTCGAGCAGCACGAAGAACGTCTGAACCAGGCCCTGGAGGTGTTGGCCACACGCGGTTACTGGGCACCTTACCCGGAACACACCAAAAGCTACCCGGAAGAGCAGATTCAGGGCGCTCAGGCCGCCTTTGAAGCACGTCTGAACCGCCATTATCCCCTCAAGGGTGTGACGGTTGTGGGTCAGGCGGGCAACGAACGCTCACCGTATGGCTTCGATCTCGGCATTACCTACGATCAGTACGACACCAACGAGCTGATGGATCATCAACAAGCGGCTATGAAAAGCTGGCGCAACGCAGGCGTGAAAACCCGTGTTGGCATCTGTCTCGAAGCCATCCAGCGTCTCAATGCCATCAGCGGCGAAATGGCCCAGGCGGTTCAGCACACCAGTGGCCAGTCCAACATGATGGCGTTTCAGGCCGGTGGCCCACACGCTCAGGATCGCGCGGTTGAAGCCGTCGCAACGGCCTGGAAAGCCATGCGCGACGTGCCGGAAAGCGGTGAGTGGCACAAGCCGATGGGCCGTCGAGGCACCCAGTCGCTGTCCAAGCGCTGGCACATTGTGCCGCGTGGCCTGTCTCTGGCCGTAGCCTGCTGCACCTTCCCGACCTGGAACACCTATCCGGGCCTGTTTGCCAGTCTGGTGACCGGCAACCCGGTGTTGGTCAAGCCGCATCCGGGTTCCATTCTGCCGCTGGCGATGTCCGTCGAAATCATTCAACAGGTACTCGAAGAAGCTGGTTTTGATCCACTGCTGGTTGCACTGGTGGTGGATACGCCGGAACAGCCACTGGCCAAGGTGCTGGCCGAAGACAAGCGCGTGCAACTGATCGACTTCACCGGTTCGAGCGAATTTGGCAACTGGCTGGAACAAAACGCCACTCACGCCCAGGTCTTCACCGAGAAAGCCGGTCTGAACACCGTGATCATTGACAGCGTTGATGACATCAAGGCCGTCACTGGCAACCTCGGCTTCTCGCTGTCGTTGTACTCTGGCCAGATGTGTACCTCTCCCCAGGCGATTTATGTGCCGCGTACCGGCATCCAGGCCGGTGATGCGCATATGAGCTTTGACGACGTTGCCAACGCCATTAAAGGTGCGGTTCAGCACTGGATGGCCGACAAGGACGTGGCCTGTGCGTTCCTGGGTGCGATCCAGTCCCAGCGCACCAATGCCCGTATTGATGCCTGCCGTGAGCAGGTTGAAGGACGCGGCACCGTGTTGCTCGACAGTGAACACCTGACTCACCCGGAATTCCCCGATGCGCTGGTGCGCACGCCTCTGCTGCTGAGTGTGGATGGCAAGGACGTCGATTTGTACGGCGACGAGCAGTTCGGCCCGATTGCCTACGTGATTGCCACCGACAGCACCGAGCATTCGATGGCACTGGCGCGTCAGACCATCGGTGAAAAAGGTGCCATTGCGCTGGCACTGTATTCGACCGACGATGAGGTACTGGATCAGGGCGAGGAACTGGCACAGGATGTGTGCGTTTCGCTGTCGGTGAATCTGGCCGGTGGCTTCTATATGAATCAGTCAGCGACCTTCAGTGATTTCCACGCTACCGGCGGTAACGCGGCGGCCAACACCTCCTTTACCGACAGTGCGTTTGTATCGCGTCGTTTTGTGGTAGTGCAAAGCCGTCGTCCGATGTAATCGGAACCCGAACCTTGAAAAACGAGCTTCTGCTGTCAATCCATGCCAGAGGCTCGACGCAACCGGATTATCTAACGAGGAATAACAACACCATGCCTTGCTACCGCATTGATAACATCACACCCGTGGTTCACCCGACGGCGTACGTTCACCCAACCGCCGTCCTGATTGGCGACGTCATCGTTGGCCCTGGCTGCTACGTCGGCCCGCTGGCCAGCATTCGTGGCGACTTTGGCCGCATCACATTGGAAGAAGGTGCCAACCTGCAGGACACCTGTGTGATCCACGGTTTCCCGCAAAGCCACACCATCGTCAAGCGTCATGGTCACATTGGTCACGGTGCCGTGTTGCATGGCTGTGTCATTGGTGAAGACGCTCTGGTTGGCATGAACGCTGTGGTGATGGACGGCGCTGTCATTGGTGCTCGTTCGATCATTTCGGCCTCATCGTTCGTCAAAGCCAAATTCGAGTGCCCGGAGCAGTCCCTGGTGATGGGCACTCCCGCTGAGGTCAAACGCGAGTTGAGTGACAAGGAAGTGGCCTGGAAACAAGGTGGCACTCGCGAGTATCAGGAATTGACCCGCCGCTGCATGGCATCGATGGTTGAATGTTCACCATTGACGGAAATGGAAGCCAATCGCGCCAGTTTTGCGGACTCAGGTCATCGCCCGAAGCAGTCATAACGTGCAGATTTTGCGCAGCACTGGTAGGCTTTCCGCCTTTACCTTTGCTGCCGGGTTCGTTTTGACTGTATTCTGAACGAATGTACAGCGTAATCTTGCGATCCACCGACTGCCCATGAGCTCACTTGAATCCCTCGATAATCTGATTGATCGTTTCCAGTCCCAGAAACCCATCCGCGCCAGTTCTCTGGTCATCACCGTGTACGGTGATGCGGTCGAACCTCATGGCGGCACCGTGTGGCTGGGGAGTCTGATTCGGCTGCTGGAGCCGATGGGCATCAGCGAGCGTCTGATGCGTACCACCATTTTCCGCCTGACCCAGGATGGCTGGTTGATGAGTGAAAAAGTCGGTCGCCGCAGTTATTACAGCCTCACTGGACCTGGCCGTCGCAAGTTCGAGCAAGCTTTCAAGCGTGTTTACAGCACCAATATGACAGCCTGGAACGGCAACTGGTGTCTGGTGTTGTTGTCGCAGCTCAGCGCCGAGAAACGCAAGGTCGTGCGCGATGAACTGGCCTGGCAAGGTTTTGGTCCGTTGTCGAATATTCTGTTGGGCAGTCCGCGGTGTCAGTACGCCGATGCCGTGGCCACCCTGGCCGGGCTGGGAGTGATTGACGATGTGATCGTGTTCCAGACTGTGCCGCAGGAAGAGTTGTCTTCCCGTCCGATTCGCCTGCAAGTGCGTGAAAGCTGGGGTATTGAAGAACTGGGCCAACACTACGAAGACTTTATTCAGCTATTCCGGCCGGTGTGGCAGGAATTCCGCGAGGTTGGCTGGCTCGATCCTCAATCCTGCTTCCTGGCCCGAACCCTGCTGATTCACGAATACCGCAAATTGATCCTGCGAGATCCTCTGTTACCTGACGAACTGCTGCCGGGAGACTGGGACGGACGTGCCGCGCGCCAGTTGTGCCGTAACGTCTACCGGCTGTTGACGCCCAAAGCCGAAGAGTGGCTGGCAGACGTTCTGGAGACGGCTGATGGCCCGCTGCCGGAAGCGTCCGATGCCTTTTTCCAGCGTTTTGGCGGCCTGCGCTAACGCAATAACCTGTCCAGACTGTTTACCAGCTCGATGTGCGACTCATTGAGTTGCTCGCGCAGTTCCGGCTGTGGTTCTGACGACTTGAGGATTTCCTGAGTCAGGAAGTGGATCTGATCGTGCACTTCCCGCAGGTGCATCTGCTGGTCATCCGGAATCCAATCGGTTTTATCGGCATCATTAAGCCATTCACCAAAGCGACATTGATGCGGGTTTAGCGGTGGTAATTCCGATGCCTGGTTACCCAGGAATTCATTGATGTTGCTGACCCAGATGTTGTGTTCCAGCAATGAATAGAGAACGGAGCGCCGCAGCGCATCAACCCGTTTGGCCTGAGTCCACGCCGGGGTTGGTGCATAGCTGTCTGCCCACTCTGTTACTTTCGATGCCGGTAGTGGCCGTGAAATGCAATAACCCTGGGCAAAATCGCAGCCGAGCATGATCAGCGTGGTGCCATGCTCAACTTCTTCAACGCCTTCAGCGACCACCTTGCAGCGGAAGGCTTCCGCCAATGCGATGGTCGCTTCGACGATGGATAAACTCCCGGATGTACTGAGCATATCCTGCACGAAAGACTTGTCGATCTTGAGCGTGTTGACCGGCAGTTCTTTCAGGTAGGCGAGGGTGGAGTAGGCGGTGCCGAAGTCATCCAGTGCGATGCGAAAGCCCTGCGCCTGAAGCTCCTTGATGATGTCCTTGGCGTAGGAGATATTCTCCAGCGCTTCGGACTCCAGAATCTCCAGCTCGATATCCCTGGCCTGAACCTCGGGGTGAGCCTCCAGCAGGCCACTGAGAAATTCCGTAAATTGATGGCTGTGCAGCTCGTTGTTGCAGATATTCACGGACACCTGCCATGGGTAGCCCTGGCGTTTCCAGTCGGCCAGCTGCTGAAAGGCCTGCCGGAAAACCCAGCGGCCAATCCGGGTCATGACCTCGTTGTCCTGACGGGCGGTGGGTAAAAACGTGTCTGGCCCGCGCAGTCCCATCTCCGGGTCGTTCCAGCGAATCAGTGCTTCAAAGCCGATCAGCGTCCCGGTGCGCATGTCGATTTTGGGTTGGTAATAGAGGGTGAGTTCGTCGTTGGTAATGGCCATCTCAATGCGACGAATCTCGCGCTGATGCTGTTCCATTTGCTGATTGCTGGCCAGATCAAAGAAGGCGTACTGATCCTTGCCCTTTTGCTTGGAGCGATACATGGCCTGGTCGGCCTGACGCAGCAGTGCTTCACTGCCCACATCGGTTTCCTGAGGATAAAACGAAATACCAATACTGGCGGAGATGTGCACTTCTTCCCCGACATTCAGCAAGGTATCCGGGATCGGCTGTTTGATCACTGACAGCAAACGATTCACGATGCCGAGGATTTCCTGCTTGTCCTCCAGGTCAGACATGATCACGGCGAACTCGTCGCCCCCCAGTCGTGCCAGGGTGTCGACCTTTCGCACTACCTGATTCATGCGTTCAGCAATTTCCTTCAGCACCAGATCGCCGACATCGTGACCAAAGCGGTCATTGATGCCCTTGAATCCATCCAGATCGATGAACAAAACTGCCACCATTCGTTCCTGACGATCGCTGCGATACAGGGCATTTTGCAGCAGTTCGTTGAGCAAAAAACGGTTAGCCAAACCGGTCAGCGGGTCGTGCTTGGAGGCATGATCCAGCTCTTTCTGGTGGTTCATCTCTCGGGTGACGTCGGTGTTGAAACCGACAAATCGCAGCGGGGTGCCATCGTCCGCGAAGGTGGCCTTGCCTCGCCCTGTGACCCAGCGCCAGCTGCCATCTTTGGTGCGCATTCGGAAGGTATTTTCGTACGGTGCCTTGTCCGGGTTTTGCAGGTATTCCTGTACTTTGGTGTACGCCTTGTCCTTGTCATCGGGGTGGATCAAGGCGGCCCAGGCTTCTGCCGTATCGGGCAGTTCGTGGCCGCTGTAACCCAGCATGGTTTCAAACCGATGTGAGTGGTAGGCCTTGTCAGTGGTGATATCCCAGTCCCACAGGCCGTCCTGAGTGCCAGCAACGGCCAATTCAAAGCGTTCTGTTTCCTGCTTGAGGGCATCTTCCAGTCGGCGTTGCCCGGTGATGTCCTGGCCGGAAGAAAGCAAACCGATGATCTCACCTGAATCGTCGCGTACCAGGCTATTGTGCCAGGTGATCAGTTTTTGCTGGTTCCGGGTGGTTTTGATCTGGTTTTCAGCGTAACGATAGTCTTCGACTTCACCACTCATCAGGTGATCGAACCAGCCGCGCACCATGTCGAGATCGTCGGTGACCAGAAAGTTTTCAAACCAGTTTTTACCAACGATGTTCGCTTCCGTGTCTTCGAGGATGTCGCAGCCTTCGCGATTGATCAGGGTAATGTATCCGTGAAGGTCCAAAGCAATGATCATGGTGCCGGCAATATCCAGATAGTGCTGGGCCAGATTACGTTCCTTGATGATCCGTGCCTGGGCATTTTTCTGGGCGGTGATGTCGCGGGTGGAGCTGTAGATAAATCGATGGCCACCGGCCACAAACGTGTCAGCCACCACCAATGCGTCATAGGTTGAACCGTCTTTGCGGCGATGGGTGGTCTCGAATTGAACGCGTTTGTGCACGACTTGTTCGGCGAAGTCAGCGATAAAGCCCTGGGTTGGGTGTGCATCCCAGTCGACGTAGCTCATACCGAGCATGTCTTCCGGTTTGTAACCCAGCATGGAGGCCTGGGTGTTGTTGACCTCAAGTACCCTGCCATCCGGGCTGTAAATAATGATGCCGTTAAATGAGTTTTTTATCAGATTGCGATATCGCTCGGTTTCGTATTCGCTGCGATTTTTCAGTTCGATAATCGTATTGCGATCGGCAACTTTATTGTCAATATCATCAATAATGGATATGAAATAATTGGGACTGCCATCCTCATTCCAGATCAGGGTAACGGACAGGTTAATCCAGATAATACTGCCGTCTTTGCGGAAGTAGCGTTTCTCCATGCTGTAGTGGTCAATCTTGCCATCCAGCATGTCCTGGACGTAGGCGAGATCGGCGTCGAGGTCGTCCGGGTGAGTGATGTCCTGAAACGTCCGGTCAAGCAGCTCTTCGCGTGAGTAATGCAACATGGAGCAGAGGCGATCATTGATTTCCAGCCAGCTCCCGTCGGGAGCGACACGCGCAATACCGAGGCTGGCGGCTTCAAAGATTTGTTTGTATTCCCGAGCAACCAGTTGCTGGCTTTTATCGGAAGAGAGAACCATGAGATACCCGAATATTCGTGGTGAACGGTCTGAATGACTTCAGATTTTCACCCTATTCTAGTCGTAATCCTGGCAGGTAGTAGATCATTTCCGGTCGAGTTGTAAAAAGCCGATGTTTTTCATTTGGCGAAATGAGCCGTATCAATTATCCAGACTCCAATTGAAGTCCGGATAACGGGTTATCGATTATCGTGGTTTCCGGGAAAGACTGAGCAAACAGGACAATTTTCAGCGGTTAGCACTGATAAACGTCGTCTCTTTCTGAACTTGATGGTCCCGGGTTGAAAAGTCGAACGCGATGTCAGAGCGATAGGGTAAGTCTTCAGGAGAACAGACCTTATAGCGCAGCCACTGATTACTCAGATCCTGGCTGTTGATGGCTGTTATGCCACTGAGTTGCCAGTTGCTGCCAGCATTGCTTTTAACCGCAATCCGAATAGGGTCCAGAGCATTCTGGCCACCATCGAAGCGTTCCACCTTGACGCGATAATGATTGCAGATGGCATCGTCTTGCCAGGTATAGAGCTGATCACGGTCGCGGCGTACCTCAACCAGTAAACGGGTGGTGTTCTGGAATCCAATCACTACAGCCAGAATAGCGCCGATACAAACGGCTCCGTAACCAATCAGGCGTGGACGCAGCAAAGGGGATTGGTAGTCTTTGCCGTTCTTCAACTCGGCTTCGGTGGCAAAGCGAATCAGGCCCAGTGGCCGTTTGATTTTAGCCATTACCCGATCACAGGCATCGATGCAGGCTCCGCAGTCAATACAGGGAGCTTGCAGGCCGTCCCGAATGTCAATCCCGACCGGGCAGACGTGAACACACAGACCACAGTCAACGCAATCGCCACCAGGATCATGATCACCGGCTTCATTGACAGACGTGGCGGTGGTGTCCGAGCGCGAGCGGCGTTGACGTGGTTCACCGCGCTGCTCGTCGTACGCAACCGTACGGGTGTGGGAATCGAACATCACACTCTGGAAACGCGAATACGGGCAGGCGTGGAGGCAGATTTTTTCGCGCACAAATCCGGCGTTTACGTAGGTTAGCAGGGTCATGACCGTCAGCCAGATCATGCTGCCGGTTCCCAGCTCAAGGGCGCCGAGCTGACCGGCCAGCTCGCGAGCCGGAACAAAGTAGCCAGTAAAGGTAAAGGCGGTCGCCAGCGCCAGCAGTATCCACAGCAGATGCTTGAGGAGGTTGCGCACCTGATGCTCTGCCGGTTGTTCCCGTTCGCGACGTTTGCGGGTGCCCGGCTGACCCAGAGTCAGGGTTTCGATACGCAGGAACATCCAGGTCCAGACGCTTTGCGGACAGGCAAATCCACACCAGACTCGCCCCCAGGCGACCGCAGCGAAGAACAGCAGCATGGCCGCGGTAATCAGCATGCCTGCCAGCAGTGGCAAGTCATGCCACGACAGGCTGTGACCCCAGATGAGGATTCTCTGGGTATCGTAAGAAAACAGCACGGCGGGTTGCCCATCCACCTCCAGCCAGACGGTCAGGAAAAACACCGCCATGAGTGGTGCCGAAATCCAGCGTCGAATGGACTGAAAGCGTCCTTCAATCAGCCGCACAAAAAATGGCAGGCCAGAGTAGAGTGGTGCGGGATTGGCGTTGTTTTTCCGGTTTGGGGTGACGCCGTCGACCTGGTAGGGGCTAACACGGGCAGGTGTTTCAGGTTCTTGAATCTGAACGACAGGGATCGGTTCCATTACAAAACCTCACGTAGTTATAAAATCACGGTATGTCACGGACTCTAGCAAGCACTTCTGTCATTATTCAGATATAGATTTTGAAAAGTTGATAGGTACAGATGGCGTCGCTTCGGTATCAACAAGTCGAACTCTGGATCCGCCAGGGCATACAAGAGCAGCGTTGGAAGGCGGGTGAACGGCTGCCTTCCATTCGTGATTTGTGTGAGCGGTTCGGAGTGTCCAAGATTACGGTGCAGCACGCTTTTCAGCGTCTTGAAGCCCAACGTCTGGTCGAGGCGCGCCCGCGTTCCGGTTACTTCGTACTTGAACCTGTTCAGTGTTCACCGGAACGGCACAAAGACCGTTGTGATCCCCCCAAGCGCGTCTCTGAACCGGCTGATGTGACAGTACACAATCTTCTTCTGGATGTGATGGAGCGCGGTGCGGCATTCGACTTGTGTCCGCCGTCGAATCTGATTGCCGAGGGCGCTCCGCTCATCGCCACCGATGCACTCGAACGCCAGACGGGCCTGACGGCGTTGAACCGGAGTTTGGGGCGAGCGCTGCGACGACAGCAAAATCGTCATCACAGTTACTACGACCAGCCTGCCGGAGAGGCTTCTCTGCGCTTCCAGATCAGTGAGCGTTACCGTCGTCGATCGACGGTGCTGGGGGTGGACGACATCTGCATATCCAATGGCTGTCAGCACAGTCTGTTTCTGGCCTTGATGGCCGTCTGCAAAGCCGGTGATGTGGTCGCCGTGGAAACGCCGGGTTTTTACGGCGTCTTGCAGTTGCTGGAGCAGTTGCAGATCAAGGTGGTCGAGGTTCCCGTGATTCCCACTCAGGGAATGGATATACAGGCTCTGGAACAGGCGGTGAATCGCTGGCCTGTGCGAGCGGTGATTATCACGCCTGCATTCGCGACGCCCATCGGTGCACTGATGACAGACACGGCACGTCGACGCTTGATGGCCCTGGCCAATGAACAGGATTTGGCCATCATTGAGGACGACATCTACGCTGAAACCGCGATGGGAACAATGAACTCAGCTGCAGATGTGGAGTTGCCCCTGCCGCTCAAGGCACTGGATTCCGAGCAGCGGGTGATCCTGTGTGGCTCCTATTCCAAGTGTCTCTCGAAGGATCTCCGGTTGGGCTGGGTCGCGGGTGGTCGCTGGCACGCCAGCATTGTGCGTCTCAAACTGGTCAGCCAGCTGGCCAGCAATCGCTCCCATCAACAAGGCCTGGCGGACTTTATCGAAGATGGCGGGCTGGTTCGGCATTTGAAGCGTTATCGTCAAGCTCTCAGAGAGCAGCGCGATCAGCTCCTCCAGCAGCTGACGCATTGGCCGATTGCCGATGTGCATGTGCCGGATGGCGGTCTGGCGATGTGGATAGCGCTACCGGAGTCAACGGATACCCTGAAACTGTACGGCGAAGCACTGATGTCCGGCATTGTCATTACGCCGGGTCCATTGTTTTCGGCCTCCGGTGCCTATCGGAATTGCTTGCGGCTGAGTTACGCCCATGCCTGGACCAGGCAGCGATGTAGCCGTCTTGAACGGTTGAAAAATCTCGTTCGATAACTGGTCATTTTTTTGATGCTGGCCAAAAATGCCCACAGTCATCCTGTGATTTGCAGCTATTGAAGTATTTATAGCCTTTAGTTGTTAAAAACTGGCTTTATATGCGCTAAATTAATTTTTCTGTCATATTTCAGTGGAATTGTCCCTAACAAAGCTAGGTTGATTTTGAACATCTTGGGCCGCCCGATTTCCGATCAATCGATCACCCGTTTGATAGGTGGACAGTCCAGAAATAATTACCTAGAGTGATTTAACGTCTTGTCCTAAATCATTGTACGAGTGTCAGGTTGTAGGGAAGCCATGAAAAAGAAAAATGTGGGTTCTGTCGCCCCTAAAGAACGCGTCAATATCTCCTATAAGCCGGCCGTCGGCGATGGGAAACAACAAATCGAACTGCCGTTCAAGGCCCTCATTCTTGGGGACTTTACACAACGGCCGGACGATCGGGTTATTGAAGAGCGAGAAGCGGTCAGTATTAACCGCAACAACTTCGACGAAGTACTCGCTTCCATGAATCTCGAAACTTCCTTTAGCGTCCCTAACCACCTCACCAGTGATGGGAAAAAAGAACTGGATATCCAGTTCAATCCCAAGTCCATGAAGGATTTTACGCCGGACAGCCTGGTCGAATCCGTTCCCGAATTGAAGAAAGTCATTGAATTGCGTAATGCCCTGAAAGCACTGAAAGGCCCATTGGGCAACGTGCCACAGATGCGTCGCAAGATTCAGAGTCTGGTTACCGATGAGTCGACTCGTCAGCGTCTGCTGGATGAACTCAATACTGATCCCAAAAAATCATAAGAACGTTAGGTGCTGACATGACAACCACAGCGGATTCTGTAAAAGAAGATTCCTTGATTGGTGAAGTGCTGAGCTTCACCCGTGTCCCTGTTCAGGACGAGAGCTACCCTGTTGTAAAACAGGGTGTTGAAATGCTGCTGCAAGAGCTGCTTGGCCGAGATCAGGAAACCGTTCGAGTCGACAAGTCGTTCGTTGACCAGCTGATTGAAGAATTGGATGGCCGTTTGAGTGCCCAAATGGACGCCATTCTCCACAACGAACAGTTCCAGGCTGTTGAACGCCCGTGGCGCAGCCTGAAGTTTCTGGTTGATCGCACGGATTTCTCTCAGAATATCAAGCTTGAGATACTCAATGCGAACAAGGAAGACCTGAGCGAAGACTTTGACGATGCCCCGGATATCACTCAAACCGGTCTGTATCGTCGCGTTTACACGGATGAATACGGTCAGTTTGGTGGCGAACCCTATGGCGTGATTTTGGGTGACTATGAATTCAGTCATCATGCCAAGGACATCAGCCTGCTGCGCAACATGGGTTCTTTGTCTGCCATGACGCATGCGCCATTCATCGCGGCGGCCAGCTATCAGTTCTTCGGCATTGACGATATCTCTGAACTGCCTTCGTTGAAGGAAATGGAATCCATTTTCGAAGGTGCACAGTACGCCAAGTGGCAATCTCTGCGTGAATCTGATGACTCCCGTAATATCGGACTGGTACTGCCAGAGTTCATGCTGCGTTCTACCTACGGTGATGATCTGTTGGTGCGTTCCTTCGAATATCAGGAAGCGGCATCATCCAAGCAGGATTATCTCTGGGGTAACGCTTCCTTTGCTTATGCCAGTCGTTTGGTCGACAGCTTTGCCCAGTTCCGCTGGTGTCCGAATATCATCGGACCTCAATCCGGTGGTGCGCTGGAAGATCTTCCCATTCACGTCGTGGATGTGGATGGTACCGAGCAGATCAATGGCCCGGTTGAGATCGTTATTTCAGATCGCAAAGAATACGAACTGTCTGAACTTGGCTTTATTCCCCTGACCTTGCGCAAGGGGGGGGATCAGGCGGTGTTCTTCTCCTCCAACTCGGTTCAGAAAGCCATCAAGTTCGACAACACCGAAGAAGGCAAGATCGCAGAGATCAACTACAAGTTGGGCACCCAGCTGCCGTATCTGTTCATCGTCAGCCGCCTGGCTCACTACATCAAGGTTCTGCAACGAGAGAATCTTGGTAGCTGGAAAACCCGTGCAGATCTGGAAACCGAATTGAACAAATGGCTGCGTCGTTATGTCGCCGATCAGGAGAACCCGTCCCCGGCAACTCGCAGCTCTCGTCCTTTGAGAAAAGCCAATATCGTTGTGTCAGAGGTTGAGGGTGATGCTGGCTGGTACTCCGTATCCATGAGTGTGACGCCGCACTTCAAGTTTATGGGTGCCGATTTCACGCTTTCACTGAGCGGAATTCTTGAAAGGGGCTAATGTTAATTCTGACGTGATCGAGGTCGCGTTCTGAAGGCCATTTTTCAACGCTTGGGTGCCGCAAACTGTCTCAGGCACTTCAAGCACCGGGGATCCGGTTGACCTAATGCAGATAAGGAGTACCACACATGCCAAATGAAATTTTTGTCACCATTGAAGACTCTGAAGGCAACAATCTGAGTGAAGGCGCATCGTCAAAAGAAAGTATCGGTGCGTACTACAAGGAAGATCACGAAGACAAAATCTTTGTTCAGGCTCTGGAGCAGCGCAGTGTCCTTCCTACCGATCCTCGTAATGGTCAGGTAACAGGTGTTCGTCGCTACGAATATCTTGAGATTACCAAACTGATCGACAAGAGCAGCCCATTACTGGCGCAACTGTTGTCACAGCCAACCGATTTGACCATCCACGTTGAGTTCTACCGTTCACCGGATGAAACCAGCAGTGGTGAGCCGGTTCGCTACTACCAGATCAAAATGGCCGAAGCCAAGTTAATTACTCTGGAAACATTGTCTCCGGATGCAATGGATCCGTCTAACGACAATTTTATGGCATACGAGCGTTGTCGCTTCAGCTTCAACGCCGTGGCTTGGAAGCATGATGTCAGCGGCACTGAGGCGGTTGATACTGCTTCCAACGGTGAAAACGCCGAGAACGTCGCTTTCGAAGACTAGGCAGTCGACAAGCTCTGTGGGCTGTAGTGACGGCAGCCCATTCGCATCTCTTGATGCATTTGCCATGGCGGAGCACGCGACACCCGATGTCAATGTGCGTCTCTGTAGGATATCTCACCATGTATGGTTCCTGATGTATGAATAGATGGATTGCGAGTGCGGGACTGATTGCCAGCATTCTGCTGACCCAGGCTTGTGCTGTGAAACCACCGGTTTGGAACGGCAGTATCGAAGACGAGCCGCCGTTGTCTCTGGATGATGCCAATCAGGCCGGGAACAACTGGGTCTGGCTGGACCAAACGTCAGATTGGTTCTACCGCGATGGCGAACCGGTCAAACCGGACTACATGAACTGGGATTTTGAAGGCAAGGGCATTGCGTTTCGTTTTCTGGCGCCACAACAGTTGAATCTGCACTCAGGCAGACCTCATACACTTTACCTGCGAGTTTTCCAGCTCTCTGATTTGAAAGTGTTTAACGACATGAAGAAGAGTCAGGCCGGTATTCGTGAGTTACTGACCGCCACTGATATCGATCCAACGTTCCTCGCTACCAACGAATTTGTGATTTCGCCAGATGAAATGCTCAAAACGACGGTCGAGCGCATGAAGGATACGCGGTTTGTCGCCATTGTGGCTGGCTACTATCAACTGGATCCGTCGGAAGTGGTCAAGGTTTTCCCCATTCCGGCAGTTGCCAACCGAACCGGCCATACCGAGTGGACCGCACGATTGAATCCATTTGCAGATGATCCCCCGCCCGAGGCGGCACGAATCAAGGCCTGGGTAGATCTGGGGGTCACCAAGTTGTCTCGACTGCAAATGCTTGCCGAATAAACACAATAAATAACATCGCAGCTGCTGCACTCAGGTTCTGGGGGGTGGCCACTGCACTCAGAAACAAGGATTCAACCGGTGAATGTGAAGCAGCCGCTTTCCTGGTACCAGGGGTTATTTTTACAACCACAGCACTTTCAGTATTCCAGCCTCCACCAGGAGCAACTGGTGATCCAATACATGCGAGAAGTGTGTCCATACCCTTGGGGTGTGGCACAGATGCAGTTGGATGATCAGGCTCTGGCTGGTGAAGTTGTCGAGCTGAGATACATCAAGGCTATTTTTGAAGATGGTACGCTGGTTGAGTTTCCTGACAACGTCCACCTGACTGCCCGCAGCATTGAGGACAACTGGCACGATACGACTCAGCCTTTAAATGTGTATCTGGGGCTTGCCAAGCTTGACCCGGCTGCGTCGAACGTCACAGAAGTTCCTTCTCTGGCCAGTGCTGCTGCCATTCATTCCCGCTTCGTTGGTTTGAACGAAGGGGCTGAAATGAAAGATCTCAACGAAGGCAACACGACCAATCCGGTCAAGACCCTGCGCTACGCCCTGGGAATTTACTTTGAACCCGAGTTGGCTGATTTACACGATAAACAACTTTTGCCGTTGTTCGCTCTGGAAAAGCAGGGCGAGGACATTCAGGTCAGCCAGCAATTTATCCCACCGGTACTGACGTTGTCGGGCTCAAGCCTGCTGCTGTCAATCATCAAGAATATTCGTGATGAACTGGTGGGCAGAAGCAAACAGCTCGAAAACTACAAAAGCACGCCAACCTCTCGTGCGGCAGAATTTAACCCGGTTGCAGAACGTTACCGCGTTGCCTTGAGAATGCTGGCGCATTACACACCGTCACTGCAGCACTGGTATGAAAATCCTGCGGTTCATCCCGCTGATGTTTACAGCCACTTGCGAAGTCTGGTCGGTGAACTGAGTACTTTCTCTCATCGGGTTAACCTGCTTGGCGAAGCAACCGGTGACGGCCCTTCTTTGCCTCGTTATCAACACAATGATCTGGCGATCAGTTTCAACACTGCGCGTGAGCTGATTGTGTCTTTGCTGGACGAGCTGACTGTTAGTCCTGAACTGCTGGTGCGCTTCAACCGCGACGACGCGAACCGATTCTCTGCAGAGTTGCCAGGTGAGTTCTTTGCCCGCCAGCACGACTTGTATCTGGTGTTGGAAACCGGTGCGACCTATGCCGATTGGGTTGAGTCATTCGAAGGTTTCGCCAAGCTGGGTGCCAGTGGTGAAATTGATATCTACAACCAGCGTGCAATTCCGGGGATTCCTTTCCAGGCTTATCCGGATCAACCTTCCGGGTTGGAGCGCCGTCCAAAAGTCAGTTACTTCACATTAAATCGCGACAGCGACAAATGGAAAGTCGTTGAGAGTCAGGGGCAGATAACTCTGCTCTGGGACGATGCACCGGAAGATCTGGTTGTTGAAATGGTCATTGTGCGGGGATAGGAGCAGAGGCGATGAGACTGATCGATTGTTTTGTTGAAAGTCTGGCTTTGACCGTGTCTCTGACTCGTGGCGAAGCCGGTGTGAGCGGTCGGGACTTCAACGATGTTCGCCAACATCTGAATGGCCAACTGGCGAACGTGTCGGGGCAAGGGGCGCAGGGCGGATACAGTGAACCACAGATTCGCCACGCTCTGTTTGCGGTGGTCGCCTTTATTGATGAGCAGCTGGCGAGTACGTCCTGGTCTGGTCAGCAAGAGTGGTCACGCAATCTGTTGCAGCGAGAGTATTTCGACACAACCAATGCCGGGGTCGAATTCTATTCACGTCTGGATACCCTGAATCCGTTTAACCCGGCAGAACGCGATATTCGCGAAGTCTATTACTACTGTCTGTCGTTGGGATTCTCCGGCAAGTTTTACGGAGAAGGCGCCCAGTCTGCATTGAACAAGATACGTCGGGATAACTATGACTTGCTGGCTGGTGACGATGACAGTTCAGCGTTGTTCCCTGATGGCTTTGGCCAGCAGAAGACAGAGAGCGCACTGAAAGCCAGGAGAGACTTGAGTGCCCTGTATTACGGCTTGCCTGTGCTGCTGATCGTTGCAGCGTTTTTTTACTTCCGAAAGGAAATGCTGGATCTGGCCAACTTTCTGGTGATCTCCGTCTAACCAGTGGATAAAGAGAAGCTGCTGTCGTGAAAACATTTTTCAAAATTCTGTTATGGCTGCTGGTCTGGTCATTAATTGCTGCAGCCTGTGTGGGCGGAGCCCTGTTTACTGGCAATACGATTGAATTTGGTCTGAAAATTCTTGCCGGAATTTTCATTGCCTATATTTCCTTCCTGTTGATCCGCAAAGCCATTATTCATTACCGTGCCAAAAAGAAGGTTGAGTCACTGATCAATGTGGCTGAACCAGAGCAGAAAAAGCGCAAGCTGGAACTCTGGAAACAAAGCACCGGGCTGGACAAGAATTTCAAGGCGCTGGTGAAAATGCTCAACAGCAGCTATCTCAAGGTGCATGGTGAGCCGTTGTATGTACTGCCCTGGTATCTCGTCATTGGCCACCAGCAGACTGGTAAAACCTTTGCACTTGATCAGGCTAACCTGCCCAAGCCAACCATCGAAAATGATGTACTGAGCCGGAAGGTAGGCAGCATCAATTGGCACTTATACAACCAGGCTATTGCGGTTGATACACCGGGAGAGTTCCTGGCCGATGTCGAAGGCTCACGTAACGAAGAGTGGCTGAAGCTGCTCTCCTTGCTCAAAAAGCACCGCAATAAGGAGCCGATCAATGGTGTCATCGTGACATTACCCATGGATGTGTTGCTGGAAGGTAACAGCCAAAAGTTGATCGAAATGGGAACGCAGGCTCGCAAGAATCTGGAGCAGTTAATCCAGGTATTGCATATTCAGGTGCCTATTTATCTGATGGTGACCAAACTGGATGCTCTGCCAGGGGTACCGGAATGGATAGGCACTCTGGATCAAGCCAGTTTCCGTGATCCAATGGGCAAGGTGAACCTGAAGGAGCAAGGCCCTGAAGAGTTCGTGCAGCAGACTGTAACGTCATTGGCCGAGCGCTTGAAGCAGTTGCAATTGACGGCCTTGCAGCAGGGGCAGGCTTCACCGGATTTGATCCGCCTGCCTACACGTTTCGAAGCACTTGAACGGCATCTGGTGACTTACGCCAACAGCATTTTCCAGCAGAATCCGTATCAAAAGACACCGTTATTCCGCGGCATGTACTTTGTCGGTGAAGCCGTAGGTGTTGAGCTTCAGACCGATTCCGAAGGACGTGGACTGTTTTCTCATCGTTTCCTCACCGACATTGTTCCAGCCGAGCGTGGGCTGATCTCTTCTCTGGCTCGATCCGAACGAGTCGAAAATACCCGTAAGCTCGGGCGCGTTGCGGCCTGGTATCTCGTATCTGCCGGGGTCTTCGCGGCTCTGTACAGCAGCTATCGGGGCAATCAGGGCATTCTCGAACAGATGACCGACCAAAACGCTGGCAATTTCGAAGAGTCCGTCGCGTTGGAGCAGAATATCAACACGCTGTACGACTATCGCTCGATGGTGAATCAGTTATCGGATAGCAGCTGGAGTCCGTGGTTTGGCGTGTCAGCTGACGAGCCAGCCTTTATCGGACAGTTGCAAGGGATCTTTGCAGAACGGGTTCAGTCGCGACTGGTGAGCAAGGCTGATCAGGTTTTCAGCTCTGCCATGACCAGTGCGTTGTACGCAGATAGTGATGTTTCTGAAGAGGAAATCGTTGCCTTCATTAGTACCCTGGTGCGCCGGATAAACATTCTGGACGCCTACATGGATGGAGCCAGCGAAAGCAGCTTGAGTGATATGCCGCTGCCTTACAGTGAGAGCGATGCTGATTTGTTTGGTGTCCGTGATGTTGCCACCGTCGACAAACTCAATAATCTCTATCTGCAGTCCCTGTTCTGGACCGCTGATCAAGGTCTGCTGAAACAGGAACTGAAGCTTATGGAAGATCAGCTTCGAACCATCCTGATCAAAAGTAAGGCACTGGCCAACTGGTTGATTCCCTGGGCCAACGGGGTGGCGGAATCTGAAGAGCAGCGAGTATCCGATTTCTGGATTGCTGGCTCGGGGTCGATGAAAAAAGACGCTTTGATTTCCGGTGCCTTTACCCGCGAAGGCAAGCAAGCCATTGACAGCTTTATTGAGCAGATTCGTGAAACCCGCCGCTATGACGATATTCTGAATGAAATTCTGCCGGGTTTTCAGGCTTCGTATCAGAAGCAGTACCTGAAACAGTGGGAGAACTTCGCGCTTAACTTCTTCAGCGGCAGTCAGAAACTGCGTGGCCGGAATGAATGGCTGACTGTCGTCAATAACCTCTCCACCGGCCGCAATATCTTCTTTAACGCGCTGGATCTGATTGATGAACAGATTGAGCCGTACAAGGATGCAGAGAACCTGCCTGATTGGGCCCAGATGGTCGCCTACTACCAGGATATGCGTGCCTTTGGCCCGGATGAAAAGACCGACAATGGCAAGCAGGACAAGGTACTGGCCAAAATGGCGATTCAGGTTGTGGGCAAAGCTGGCCCGGTGGGCAAGGCGCTCGCGGGTGGTGCCAAATCCGGTATGAAGAGCAAGAAGAAACTGGATAAGGCCGCAGGTAAGTCCGGTCCTTCTGCTGATGAACGCCAGATGCAGCTGGAACAGGCTGGCAAGTTGCTGGGTGAATACCGTCAGGCCCTCTCAAGTTTCGTCTACTCCGCCGAAACCCGCTCCGTATCCTACAGTGCGATTTCTGCCTTGTACTCCAAGCCAGACCAGCCGGATAGCGGTGAGAGCAGTTTGGCGTTGGGCTACAAATCCCTGAAGCAATTGCAGGCACTGGTTGGTAAAGAGAATCGTGAAAACCGGGCCTTCTGGTCGCTCTATAAAGGCGCTCTGAATCTGATGCGCGAATACATGATGGCCGAATCGGCTTGTGAAGTTCAGGAAAACTGGGAAAACAACTTCCTCGCCAATCTGGAAGGTGTGCCGGACTACAAACTGCCGGAGTTGGCGTTTGGAGACAGTGGTTTGCTGTGGACGACCTTGTCGACTGATATGGCGCCCTTCGTGAAAGAAAGAAGAGGTGCTGGTTATGTACCTCAGCGGGCTCTGGGGGAAACCTATCCTCTGTCTCGCCGCTTCCTTGAATTTGCGGCTCGTGCCAAGGATGCCAAACAAGCCAAGCAGGAAACCTACAAGGTTGATGTGCGTGGCATGCCGACCAGCACCAACCTGGACGCCAAGTACCATGTACGCCAAACCAAACTGGAGTTGAGATGCGCTGAGCAGGTGGTCGAGCTGACCAACCTCAACTTCCCGGTTACGCGTAATTTTGCCTGGAATACCGCGTGTAGCGACGTGACTTTGAGCATTGAAGTGGGTCGCTTCACACTGGAAAAACGCTACGAAGGGCCGCTGGGCTTCCCATATTTCCTGAAAGAATTTGCGACTGGACAAAAACGCTTCACACCATCGGACTTCCCTTCCAGAGCCGAGCAATTGAGAGAGTCGGGGGTCAGCTATATGGAAGTGGAATATCGTATTTCGGGTCAGGAAGCCTTGCTGTCTTCGCTGGACAATCGGGACTTGATTGTTCCCGACAAGGTGACGTCCTGCTGGCCTGCGGGCCGAGGCATCTGAAGATGACGCTATGATGCAAAATAACGGTGCTCATTTTTGGGATAAGTTCGACTTCAGTTATCAGGCGCAAGGCTCTGATACGGAGTTGCATTTACCGCTGAAACTACTGTTGCTTGGCGATTTTTCAGGCAGCAACGATTTTGAGCTTTCAACGTCGCCCATACCGGTTTCCATTGATGCAAGCAGTTTTGATCGTGTGCTGGCATCGCACGCTATTTCTCTGTCTTTGGAAGTTGCCCAGCCAGCAGACAATTCCGGTCTCAGCTTTGAGCTGATGGAAATCCCGCTGAATGGTCTGTCTGACTTCGAGCCAGCACAGCTGGTTCAGAATGTCCCTTATCTGAATTTGCATTTGTCGCTGATTCGAGAGCTACAGGCAGCAGATGATGCCGTGGAGTGCAGTGCGTTGTCCGATGCCGCTCGGCAGTTGCTGCAGCGATGCGGCGTTGATGTCGAGACCATCAGCCTGGTTGAACGCGATTTTATTTGTATGGACATCAATGAGCATTTGCATCAGATGCTGGATGGCGTTTTGCAAGATGACCAGTTCCAGCACCTGGAGGCACTCTGGCGCAGCGTTTGGCAAGTGTGTCAGGTGGCCGATGCCTATGACGATTGTCATGTCGATTTGCTGGATGTCAGCAAGGCGGCATTGAACGATGACTTTGTCGCCAACCGGGATGTGAGAGAAAGTCTGCTGTTTGACGTCGTCTATTTCAGCGAATTTGCCCAGTATGGTGGGCAGCCCTACGGCGCCATCGTAGCGGACTATGAATTTGGTCATGGCACGGAAGATGTGCAGCTCTTGCGTTCCATCGCCCAGGTTGGTTATGCCGCACACGTCCCCTTTATCTCGGGGGCCAGCCCACAGTTCTTTGGCCGTGAAGACTTCAGCGACATGGGTACCGGGTTGGATCTTCAGGAACAGTTATCCGGGCCAAGGTATATCAAGTGGCGAAATCTGCTACAGGAGTCCTGGGCCAATTATCTGGCACTGGCTCTTCCGCGGATACTGGTTCGCCAACGTTATGACTACCCGGCGGGTCATATTGGACTATTGCCTTATCGCGAAGGTTCGTCACTGTCGTCTGGCAAAAGTCTGTTGGGCAATGCCGCATTTGGTTTCGCCCAATGCTTGTTGAACAGTTTTGGCGAGTTGGGGATTTGCACACGCATTGCCGGTGAGACGGGCGGTCAAACCGATACCCCTTTTTCCGAAGCGCCATCTTACGGACGTTACCCGGTAGAGACGCGTTTCAGTGAACGCAAGATATCAGAGCTTGTACTGCAAGGTTTTTTACCTCTGACGGTGAACGCGGCTTCTGGCCAGTTGTACTTTCCGGTGGCCTATTCCCTCCGATGGGGTGGTCTGCATCAGCCTGGTTGGCAAATAAATGATTCCTTTTTTGATTCACAAGTCGAAGCCCAGCTGCCCTATTTGTTTGTAGTGGCGCGCATTGCTCACTATCTGAAAGTGGTTCAACGCGAATCACTCGGTAGTCTGCAAAGCACCAGCGAGCTGGAAACCGAATTGAATCGCTGGCTGCGCCGTTACATCTCGGATGTGGATAACCCGGCCCCCGGAATTCGTATGCGCAAGCCTCTGCGTCAGGCGGAGCTGCGCGTGCTTGAAGATAGTGAGCGTGGTGGGCTGCACATGCAGCTGTCGGTGACCCCTCATATGAAGTTTCAGGGACAGGATTTCACCCTGGCACTCAATTTACTGGCTGAATAGCCGGTAGGAGAAGAATGATATGGCACTCGTGGGTTTCATGACGGTAACAGGCCGTGATCAGGGCAACATCGAGGGGAATGCGACTCAGGTCGACCACGAAGGTGAAATCGAGCTGTTGAAATTCGAGCATCTGTTAGAAGTGCCGGGAGTTGACGGTCAGGCCAGCCCGGGAGCACCGGTGCACGGGGCGATTCAGATTAACAAGCTGATCGACAAGAGCAGTCCGAAGCTGATCCAGGCACTTGAGAAGCGGGAAGTACTGTCGGATGTCGTCATGACATGGTACCGCCCAGCGAGCGCAGGAATGGCCGAGCGTTGTTATCAGATTCAGCTTCAGAATGCCTTGATCACACGAATTCGGGGCTGGATGCCGCATATGTTGGACAGCACTCAGGATGAATATCGTCTGATGGAAGACATTTCGATCAGTTACGAAAAAATCCTCTGGAGCTGGGGAGAAGACGGCGAAGTGGAGTTTGAAGCCGAAGCTCGTGGCGCGGAGTCTGTCTGATGACGTCTCGAATGCTGGAGCGACTCGCCACTCTCGATCTGTCGGATGATCAGATACGGGTCTGGCATCAACAGGATCAGGCGCTGATGTCGATCAGAAATCACCTGAGTTCGTTACTGAACACTCGAGCGGGTAGCGTACCAATTGATCCCGAATATGGCGTGCCGGATATGTCGGTTGGTCCAGGTAGCAGTGAGTTTCCGAATGCAGATGTGATGGCTCAGGCGCTGTTGGCTGTGGTGGCCAGATACGAGCAGCGTTTGAACAAGCCGCGGCTACAGATAGTGTTGAGCCATGCCGATAACATTTCGACCCGGTTAATTCTGGATGGTGAGATTGAAGATGGTGGTGCCATGCGAGCAATCAGCTTGCAGGCCACCATTGGGGGCGATGGTGTGGTTGAATTTGATCCGATTGAGCAGGGCTGACCGTGTTAACTGATTACTACAAACAAGAACTGCGCCGGCTGAAAGAAATAGCGGCTGACTTTTCTCGCGGTAATCCGGGATTGAGTCGGGCTTTGTCCGGAGAAAGCGCCGACCCCGATGTGGCCCGAGTATTGGAAGGGGTTGCATTTCTGTCTGCCAACATCCGTCAGGAGCTGGATCAGCAATTCCCCCGTTTGCTGCACAGTCTGGCCCAGATCGTGTGTCCCCAGTACATTCGACCGTTGCCATCCACGACTATCATGGCTTTCGAACCGAAAGGTAGCCTTAATCAGTCCTTGACTGTCGAGGCTGGTACCTACATCGATTCCAGACCCGATAAATACGGCAGTTGCCGTTTCCGAACGACGGAAGAGCTGACCATCCTGCCGATGCAATTAAGTCGGGTGGTGACACTGGAAGAAACCCTGGTTCCCGAACTGGCATTTGAGTTGCGGTTTGAGCTGGTGGGACAAACCCTTGACCAGTTACCGTTTGACAAGTTGCGCCTGTATATCGGTGGTGAGTTTTCGGATGCCTGCGATCTTTACTATCTGATTCGTCATCAGCTCAAGGCTTTGATGCTGGTCGCGAACGGAGAAATTTCTTTACCCGTCGGCTCTGTACAGGGAACCGGTTTTGCCCCGGATCAAAGTCTGTTTGGCCAGCCTCTGGGGCTGATGCCCGCCTTCGATTTGTTGCAACAGTATTTTCTCAGTCCGCAGAAGTTCTTGTTTATTGATATTGACCTGACTTCCTGGCGCCACCGCGGAGCCGGGAATCAGTTCGCATTGAGATTCCAGTGCAACAAGCCCAATTTCAGTGTACCAACCCTGACACAAGAGCATTTTATTTTGCACGCAGTGCCCGCCATCAATCTGTTTGAGCACAAGGCACAGTCGGTGTTGCTTGATCCCTTACAGGAGAGTTTTCAGCTCTTGCCTGCTGTCAGTGCCTACGCACAGAACTCGGTCATTTACTCCGTTGAGGGCGTCGAAAGTGTTGCGCGTGGCATGGATACCCCGAGGGAATATCAGTCATTCGGTGGATTTGGGGAATCGGATGACCGTGCGGTCTATGAAACGCTTTACCTGAATGGACAAGATCCCAATAACCCGGATCTGTATTTGAAGTTGGCGTTCCCGGCTTCACAGACCCTGGAAGACAAGGAAATTCTCAAGGCCGAGCTGCTCTGTACCAATGGTGATAAAGCAGAAACCCTGCTTCCGGGAGACATTTGTATAGCAACCAGCTCAACGCCGGAATTGGCAACGTTCCAGAATATTACCAAGCCCACCTCTGCACGCCGCGTACCTCTGGATGGTGATCAACTTTGGCAGCTGGTATCGCATTTGTCGCTCAACTATCTGTCCATTACGAACGCAGAAACCCTCAAGGGAATGCTCGGGCTGTACGTTGCGCCAGACAACAAGGAGAAAAGTGAGCGCCTTGCCAATACCAAGAAAATTGATTCCATTACCGATGTCAGTGTTAGTCAGAGTGAAGCTTTGTTTGGCAACGCTTTTGTGCACGGCCAACACGTTCAGGTTCAGCTGAAGTCCGAATACTTCTCCAGTGCTGGTGACAAGTATCTGTTTGGCTGCGTGCTGGAGCAGTTCTTTGCCGGAACGGCCGCCATCAATGTGTATTCGGAACTGACCTTTGAAGACCATAACAGTGGAGAGCGCCTGCAATGGCCAGCGCGGATAGGCAACCGACCACTGCAGTAGAACGACAGCTGCTGGATGATGCGTCCTTATGGCCGTTCAGTCGGGTATTGGGTGCACTGACCGCTATTGTAAAAGCCCGGGGTGGTGATCCCGAGCAGTTGATTCGTATTCGACCGAAACTGTCGTTGCATCAGCACCGTTCGGAAGTGGTGAGCGTTCGGCATCGAGACGGCGAATACTATGAGATCGAGGTGAATTTCCTCGGCTTGTACGGCAGTTCTTCACCATTACCGACCTTCTACACCGAAGAACTGTTGCAACTGGAACAAGAAGATCAGGTTTCGGCCCGGCTGTTTCTGGATGTGATTCATCAGCGTCTCTATCAGCTGTTCGCTTCCAGTCAGCAGAAATACGACAATCTTCGTGCTGCCGTTGAATGGCACCAGAACCAGTTCAGCCAACTGCTGCACAGTTTGATCGGAACGCGAGACAGGGAACTGCAGCAACAATTGCCAGATGAATCCCTGCTGCTGAAATACTTTGGTTTGCTGGCACTGCCTCAACGTTCTGCTCAAGGGCTGGAATCACTGCTGGCTGATCTTCTATCGGGCGTTCAGGTAGAGGTTGAGCAATGCGTTGCTCGCAAGGTCAAAGTGCCTGCTCGACATTTGAGCAGCCTGGGTATGGCTTCCTGTACTCTGGGTAACAACGCGCTGGTGGGTGATCAGCTTACTGATCGGAAAAGCAAGATTCGAATACACATTGGGCCGATTGAAGCCGACACTTTTCATCAGATGGTAGCGGATGAGACGCGTTGGCGACAACTTACCGGCTTCATTCGCTTTTATCTGAACACGCCTATGGAAGTTGAGCTGCGTGTCATCCTGAATCCGCAAGGAGCACAAAAAATGGAGTTGGGACGAGCTCGAGGTTCTCAGCTCGGCGTTGATACCTGGTTGAACAAACCGGTATCAGATGGCAACGATGTATTGGTTAGCACATTACATGTTGGCTAGGGGCGTTTTCAATTGGTGAATCGCCCCTGGAAAAACACGAGGGGTTGCTGAGGTATTAATCATCAGCAGCCAACGTATGGCGAAGTGGCATAAGGGTAAAGACACATGAGCGAACAGATAGCATTTACCTTCGCTTTGGCGGGTGCCCAAAAAGACGAAGTGTTTCAGGTTTTGACGTTCACGGGTGATGAAGGTATCTCACGCCTGTACGAATTCAATATTGAGTTGTTGTCAGATAACCCGGATGCCGATATTGATGCCATTCTGCAGCAACCAGCCACACTGACCCTGACTCAGGGAGACGATGTTCGTGTGATCCAGGGCATCGTTTCGCATTTTGACGCTGTGCGTCAAATCAACAATCAGGTGCTTTACAAGGCTCGCCTGGTACCCCGTTTGTGGGAGCTGTCGCTCTACCATACCAATGAAGTCTACCTGGAGATGACGGTTCCGGAGATCATCGAGGCGGTACTGACGGAGGGCGGTTTTGAAAGCGTCGATTACGACCTTTCCGATCTTCAGAGTGACTACAAAAAATGGGCGTACAAATGCCAGTACGGTGAAACGCACCTGGACTTTATCTCGCGTTTGATGGAACGCGATGGCATCTACTACTACTTCACTCGTGGCGAAGTGGGCGAAAAAGTTGTCTTCTGTGATCAGCTCACCATGCAGGAATCATTACCCAATGCAGTGGTGCAATACAGTGCGGCATCGTCGCTGGAAATTAACGCCCTGCCAAACACCGTTCATAGCTTTGTCAGTCAGCAAAAGCGCCTGCCCTACCGCGTGATGCTGAAGGACTACAACGATGACAAACCATCGGTTGACGTCAAGGGTGAAGCCATCATCGACGACAGCGCCAACAAGAGCAGTGAGATTTACGTTTGGGGCCAGAATATTGAAACCCCGGAAGAAGGCGAACAACTGGCGCTAATCCGGGCAGAACAGATTCGCGCTGGCAAGAAACTGTTCCATGGCGAAAGCTCGGTTAACCGACTGATCCCCGGTTACTTCTTTACTCTTCAAGGGCATTTCCGCGGTGCCTGCAATCAGGATTACTGTCTGCTTGGATTGCATCATGAAGGCACCGACCGGCGTCTGATTGACGGCGGTAACAGCAGCCAGGCGCTGGCCTACCGAAATGAACTCAGTGCCCAGCCAGCTGACGTGCAATATCGCCCAGCCCTTGAGACCCCGCGCCCGGAAATTCACGGTGTATTGAATGCCTACGTCGATTCCGAAGGTGACGGCCACTATGCAGAAATCGATGAAGAAGGGCGCTACCGAATCCTGCTGCCATTTGACCGTGTTGATCGCGACGGCGGCAAGGCATCACATTGGATTCGGATGAGCCAGCCATTCGCGGGAGAAAATCAGGGGATGCATTTTCCCTTGCGTAAGGGCACAGAAGTGTTACTTACCTTTGTGGGAGGAGATCCAGATCGTCCGGTGATCGCCGGTTCCATGCCAAACGCCGGAGCACCGAGCGTTATCAATGCCGAAAACCATACCAACAGTTTGATTCAGACCAAGGCCGGTAACCGCATTGAGTTGGAAGACAAGGACGGTAAGAACCGGATCAAGTTTGAGACTCCTCAAAACGGCACTTATATGCACTTGGGGGCGCCTAACCATGCGGGTGATGGTTGGGTGGTCGTCACCGACGGTATCGAGCGTAAAGCGATTTCTGGCGGGCAGCAATATACCGTCGTAACCAACAATACAACGGATAAGGATAATAGCCGGGTTGATTTTGGAATTAGTGGCAAGACAGGAATGGAATCGACAAATACCAAGGCATCTCCTACTGGAACGGTCAATGATGATCCGGTCAACCTTTTTCCCTTCACTACTCGTATTGACGACCTGCCCAATATGGGTGCTCTTTCTGCAACCGATATTAGTAAACTGAACGAGTTGGGTAAGCTGAAAACCATATCTTCCTCATCAGGGGCTGGTAATTCTGGTACAACAACACAAAATGGAGAAACCACAACCTGGGCTACCGGCCCAAGCTTGAGTGCAAGGACCTTATTATCCTACGAAGATGAAATCAGTGGAGATTATATAGTCAGTCGTAAAAAGGGGGTGCGTTATGTTTGGGAAGATGGTATTGAATTTAATTATGGACAAGGCTTTGTTTATACGTTTGGCAACTCTCATGAGGTGACAGTCTGGAATCGGCAAGATACGGGTGCCGGTGCAAAACTTGTTCAGGATATGTTTTCTCGTAACGTTCAGGGGTTAAAGGCGTTTGGAGGAAATCCGGCGACAACGAACTGGAAAGAAATGATATCAAAAGGAGAATTTGTTGTTAAACAAACCGATACCTTTACGGCTCAGAATGGCAATATTTATGACTTTGGCGGCTATTGGAACTATAATCTGGGAAACTCTTACGAAGAAAATCATATCGAACAGAATACATCTATAAATCGATCTGATCTTAAAGAAGACAAAGCTTCTCCAGGTGGACCTGATTGGACATCTTTGACAGGAAAAGATATTGGAAGTATGACGGCTGGAAAAACGTGGGTGACCAAATCTATTGGAAATACCTACGAATATCAGTTGGGAGATACCCTGGAAGTGGTCGTTGGGGACATCGAAATTCAGCACTATGGAAAAAGTTATGGATACTTTGAATCGTACTTTAAAGAGGAGTTTAGGGGGCGATCGGAATCTTATTTCTATGGAGCTGCTAGTGAAATATTCATTGGTGCATCGAATGATTTGCGTGTTGGCGCAGCTAGTGAAATGAAGCTTATAGGTGGTAATAACGTGAATCTCGGAGTTTGGACCGATATAAATATAGGGCTTGCCTTGAATATTAGTAAGGGGTGGACAATCACTTTTGATACTGCAGGGGAACTAAGGAAAAGCGTTATGACTATGGATAAAGTTGAGACGAAACTCAAGAAAATTAGTGCCGAGTTAGCTAATTCAGACATGAAGATACGTTCGGCGAAGGCCAAAATCGACGACTTTAAGTCTCAAATAGAGAATGGCAAGGCGTTAGTTGGAAAGTACAAGTTTAAGGTCGAGAAAGACGGAATTGTAGCCATTAACGCAAAACTCATGAATGTTTCTTGAGTGAGCAATGAAAGTCATCAAAAGCTCTGTCCTATCAATTCAAACGCGCAGGTTCACCTATCTAAACAGGTTTGTTCAGTCGATGGCGGTATACGTTCCTTTTCAGTTAGGTGAACGAAGCATTCCAAGGCTAGAACAAGATTTGTTTGATGCCCTTGAGCCTACACTTGAATTGGGCATCGACTCTTGCGTTAAAAAGCAACATCCAGAGTTTTTGGTTAATGGTGTTTTTTACAGCCATCATGGACAAGGAGTCACTGGAGGAGAAGTTGGCGTTACTATTGGAAGTGTCAGCAAGGAACTCTACGTTTTCGGTGATCGGTATTGGCAGATGAATGGTTTGCCTAGCAATCCGGGTGAAATTTCTGAAATGCCACTTTTGTTGGCTAACGCATTCGGTGGTTCCCAATATACCCATAACCCGTTAGGGAAAGGCATTGAAAAGGACGGTGACGGTATTCAGTGGTTACCTAATGTCGAAGATCCCAAAAGTCTGTTGACCTCTCCTGGAGCGATTTCTCGCCCCGCGACTTTGGGGCCTTTGAGAGTTCTTGATTCTCCGAGGATGGAAATGCTCGGTCCTGTTGGAGAGGATGATGATCCCTTTAACCTTCCAACCCAAATTGACTGGCGTTACTTCAATGACGCGCCATCTGATCAGTGGTTCAAGAAGCCTTTGACGGGTCGTGAGCGTTACCGCTTTAGCAATTTACATCCTGAGTTGTCTGTTATTGAAGGCGTGATTCCCCAGTGGCGCGCCCGGGCCTTTATCAAGCGTAAGTTGGAAAATACAGATGATACGGTTGAGGAAGTTCCTTTGGTGTTGGACACCTTGTGGTTTGCTCCTCATAAAGAGCTGGGAGCGTTGGTTTTTCATGGTTCAACCGAAGTCTGTGATCGTTACGGCTCAGATGTGACTCATCTTCTTGCTGCCTTTGAGGATTCTGATGATACCGGTAGAGACCTTTGCTGGTACCAGGCTGCTATAGAAAATAGAGAGGATGAAAACCAAGCATTGAAATATATGCTGTATCAGCGGGATATTGTGCCCGCAAGTATCGATCTTGATGATCAGGATGCTCTCAATGATGTTGATGATATTCAGGGGTTTACTGGAAACAATCTGGACGAGCGTTTTGAACAGATGGATGAGGAAATAAATGGACATGTTTCTGAGCAGTTACAAAAGTCGATAGATCAACTTTCGACACAGATAAAGCAGCTTTCCGAAAATAATGCAGGCTCTGCTGTTATTAAACCGTTGATGGAAAAGAAACGAGAATTAGAAGACTTCAGAGACAGGCCTGAAGGCTCTGATGGACAAGATCCAGAGTTAGTTGCACTTCTGACTTTAATTGATGAAGCCTTGCCAAAGTCAAAGAAAGATCCAGAGCAGATAGATTTACTTGCTGTAGATTTAAATAAACTGGATGTTTTTGGAAACAAAATTGATGAGTATATAAGTGGTAAGATCAAGGAAGCTGTGCCTGAGTTAAAAGATTCAGTTTTAGGTGCGAAAGATAACGTTAATACTCACATTGATGGAAAGGGAAATTTATTATCGCAAGATGCTGCACCCCCTCACCTGGAAGGGATGGATGTTGACGCGCAACTTGAGGAATTAACGGCGCGTATCGAATTAATTGGTGACGATGACAAGGAAATTGATCCTCTGGTCAGGCCGCCCGATGGACATGAGTTGGATCAGACCGAAAAGTCGATCAAAGATAACTTTGAAACAGCGATTAGTGAATTAAAATCTCTGCTGGGCAGCGAACATGGTAATACAGTTAATAACTCTGAACTGACAGAGTTGCCGTCCTATCACGAATTACAGCAGCAGTATGCTGCCTTAATTGAGGATATCCGGGCCGAGAAAAAAGAGCTCGCTGAGACTGGCCTGGAAATGAAAGGTCTGTATTTAATGGGGGCTCATTTGATGGATGAAGGTCTTTCTCCCCATAATATGCCATTGGATGATCTGAAACGAAAATTCAGGAAAGCCTGTCAAGATAATGAGCTTCATGGTCAAGATTGGGCTTGCCTGGAATTTGATAATGACCGCTGGGATGATATTGATCTTGGTGATTGTTATCTGGAACAAACCCGATTTGATCATTGCCTGTTCAATGATGTCGTATTCGATAAGTCAATTTTTGCGAGGGCGACATTTACGTCCTGTAAATTTGAGCGATGCTCTTTTGTTGACACCAATCTGGGAGCGGTCGTATCTGAATGTAATGAATTCATCGACTGTGACTTCCCGAGTGCCATCCTTTCCAACAGTAGCTTCAGCAAAACCCGATTCTCGAAATGCCGTATTGAAGACTGTCAAACAATGGACCTGGTTCTTAATTCCACCGTATTTCACGAATGCACAGTCTCTGACCTGAATTTCCTTGAATCTGAATTGACGGATTGCAGGTTTGTTCACTGCCATCTGGCAGACATGAATTTTTTGGAAGTTCAGGCGTCTCGCTTTGTGATGGCCGACTGTGATATCGAGGCTCTGAGCTTTATCGATTGCAAAATGCCAGCGTCAGATTTCTCTGAGTCGCGAGTTAAGGGTTTGAATTTCTCTGGTGACAATACGCTGGATAAAAGTAATTTCTCAGACATCAAGGGATCTGGTTTTTGTGTAGGAAATGCCAGTTTGATGGATTCCAACTTCAACAACGTCCAGTTGGAAAATGCGTATTTTGGTGGGGCAAGCCTTGGCAACATTCAGATGAAAAGCTCTGGATTAACGAGAGCCAATTTTATGGATGCAAGGATGGATGGAGCCGATTTCAGAGGCAGTAATCTGTTTGAGGCCAATCTGGGTAATACCAGTCTGGTGAGCGCGGATTTTCGCAATACCAATTGTTTCAGTGTCAATTTTCTGGACGCTACTTTGGGAGATACACGCTTTGCCGGAGCCGACTTGTCCAACACTCTGATTGAGGATTGGCGTCCATGAGCCTGACGCGTGACCAACTCATTGCTCAGGTGAAGGGTGAGACGGTTCTGCTGGAAGAACTTGATTTGTCGGGTATGGACTTGTCAGGTATCGACCTGACAGGTGGCGTTTTTTCTGAGGTTGTATTCGACAACGTCAATTTCTCTGGAGCCGATTTACGTGAATGCAAGTTCCTGAATTGCCGTTTTGACAACACCAATTTGTCCGAGTCGGATCTTCGTAACAGTGAATGGATTGAGTCAGCTGGATCCTGCATTGTGTTTACCGGTGCTGTGATTCGTGGAGCCAGTTTCATAGAGCCTGATATGCCCAATGCAACGCTGGCCCATTCAGATTTGTGTGACTCAAACTGGATTGAACCCAGATTAACCGGCGCCAATTTCACGGGTTCAAAAATGGAAGCGGTTTCGTTTATTGAACCGGACTTGCAAGGAGCTGTTTTCGATCAGGCCTGGATGCATCGTTGTTCACTGATTGAAGCGGATTTGAGCGGCGCCTCTTTTAACGAAACGGTGCTGGAAACCATCTTGTTCAATGAAAGCCAGTGCGCTGGGCTGAATTTTAGCCTTTCCAATACAGATAATGCATTGCTTCAGTTTCAGGCATCTGATTTGACGGATGCGGAGTTCTCCGGGTGCCGCCTCATCATGTGCGGATTTATGGGGTGTACATTGCATCGGGTGAATTTTTCGGATGCGGATCTGAGTCAGGCGTTGTTGGCGAATGCCGAGCTGGTTGGTGTTTCAGGTAACAATGCCACTCTTGAGCAGACCGTGCTGGACTCTGCTCAACTCACGGGATGTGAATTCCGGCATATCAAGGCGAAAGAATCCATTTTCAGTAATACAAAGATAGATGGCTGCTTTTTCAATGGCGCTGACTTCACTTACGCTGACTTTTCCCACAGCGGTATCTTTCAGAGTGACTTCAGTAAAACCGGTTTATTTCGAACCAATTTTCACTGTATGGATGACGGTATGGTGTTGTGGGCGGGTTCGAACAAGAACGAGGCCTTGGGAACAGACCCCAAGAGAAAGAAGGCAGAATCCTTCGAGGTGAAATGATTATGAATGCTGAAGTAAAAGAGTTCAGTCGGTCTGGTCGTGTGCCAAGCCATGAAGCCGCAGAGGTACTGTCTGTCGAAGCCCGATGGTTCACCGTGCGTACCCAAAGTGGTATGCATCGTGCGCGTCGTTCATTCGATTGCCTCGTTGTCCCTCGTCTGGGCGACACTGTACTAATCGCTCACCTGGATGCCGGAAACTGGATTCTGAATGTACTGGAACGTCATGCAGAAGATGACATGTCATTGGAAGTTGAAGGTAATCTGACGCTTGTTTCCAAACAGGGAGCGGTGCGTCTGGTTGGACAGCATGTCCAGCATCATGCCGAACAGCGATTGGATTTGAGCGCTGCCAGCTACCAGCTTCATGCAGAATCCAGCAGGCAGGTTTCTAAAACAGTATCTGTTGTGAGCAACAAGGCGCAGCTGAGCACCAGGCAGGTTGATGTCTCTGCGGAAAATGCGCTGGTTCGACTGGGGAACCTGATGCAGCGGGTCAAGAACAGCGTGCGACAGGTTCAGGAAACAGAGAGTGTGACGTGTGGACAGCTGTTACAGACAGTGAGACGGTGTTTCAAGAGTCATGCAAAGCAGAGTCTGATTACGTCTGAAACCGATATTAAAATAGACGCCAAGCGCATTCATATGGGGTAGCGAGTTATGTTTGCCAATACTCAAGGCGGTGCGATGAGCATGGCCATGCCGGACATCTGCAAGTTTCCAACACCTTCACCGGCCGGACCGATTCCAACCCCCATGCCATACCCGAATATGGCAATGTCGACCATGGCGGTCCCGAATTTCACAAAATGGATGATTCTGGGGATGCCTGTGCATAATCTGGGAACCACAATCACCATGACCAGCGGTGATGAACCCGGCGTTTTGGGCGGGGTTGTTTCCAACATGATCAAGGGCCCTTGCAAGCATTTGAAAGGCAGTACCAAGGTACTGGCCGGGGGAATGCCTGTGACCAGAATGCTTGACCAGACAGGCCAGAACGGTGCGGCTCCCAACGCCATGGGGACGACCATGAAACCGGCGCAAACCAAAGTCATGATCATGTCCTGATGGACCTTAATAACAACAATGAATATCAGCAGGGGAAGTAAGTTCCAATGAATCGTTACAGTCTGCGTCCCTGGATTAGCTGGGGCTTTATGCTGGCCGCTATTGCGGGTGTGACCTACCTCGGTTACCAGGAGAACAACCAGAGCAGTATTTTGCGGCTGGCGTCTGGAGAGCGCGGCAGTTACGCCTATCAGGTTGGTACTGATCTGAAAAAGCGCATTGAGCAGCATTCAGATTACAAGGTTGAACTGGTGGTCAGTGAAGGATCGTCATTTAATCGCAGCCTGCTGAAAAGTAATCAGGCTGATGTGGCGATACTGACCCCGGCCAATACCGAGATGACCAGCCTGACGGCTATTGCGCCTATTTCGCGTCAGCACCTGCAAGTAATCGTGAACGCTGATAGTCGCATCAACAGTATTAATGATCTGCCGGGGCACCGGATCGCTTTGGGTGATATGGAATCGGATCACCGCAAGCAGGCACTGCGTTTGCTGGCACACTATCAGATTGACGACCGTACGTTGCGTAACAACGAATTGGCTTTGCCCGAGTTGCTGGCGGGTCGTCAGCTGGATGGCGCGATTGTTTCTGAAAGTCTTCAGGATTCTTTCCTGAGGGAAATGATGGAAACCGGCCGTTTCAAACTGTTGCCGATCACAGCCAACGAGGCATTGGCGTCCATGACTCCGCATGTTCAGGCCGACATGCTGCCACGTGGCAGTTATCCAACGGTTCAGGGGCCAATGCCGACCGATTGGGTACCAACCATGTACAGCGAGGCTGTTTTGGCCACGCGTCACGATGCGGCTGACCCTATGGTCGAAGCGGTATTGGCAACGCTGATGAGCCACAGAACCAAGGCTGAATATCCTCTACTGACTGACTGGGTTGAGAACCGTGATGGCAAGCTGGTCAACGTCGATATGCACGATTCCGTGCGTCGTTACTTTGATCCGTATGGTGAATTAAAGGCGGTATCCTACGGCATTCTGCTGCAAGCATGGCATTTCAAGTTCTGGATCTTGTGTGTTGTGGTGCTGTTAGTCACTGGTTATGCCCGTTGGAAGCACTTTGTGCAGAGTCGGATTGAGTTGGACAAGCTGCAGCGTTTCAAGCGTATCGAAAAGTTGCTTGAAGACATCAGCGAGCTGGAACAGGCCCAATCCAACAGCAAGGATTACCGTGTACTGACCACTCGTCTGAATGAAGTCCGCCAGATCAAGCAAGACGGCCTGAAAGTCGCCATTGAACTGGAAATGACCGACAGCCAGATATTCCAGGCGTTTTATCAGCAATGTGATCAGGTGATTCGTGATATCCAGTGGAAGCTGTCCATTGGCATGAACAGTCACAGCATGATGGCGTCGTGATCAGAACCTGCGACTGTTATGGCGGAACCTGATACGGGCAATGAGCGGCATTACTGCACGGAATCTGACATGGTGAATTTGAACAAGACAATACCTGGTAACTCCTGGCTGCTGTGTGCTTTGGCTTCAATGCTGATCACGGGTTGCGCATCGAACCAGACGAGCACAGAGGCAGCCCAACCCGGAGTGGACGGTGCGGATGAGACGGCGTCCTCGAGCCTGGGTTCATCGTCCACAACTGGCCAGTCATTTGTGGACGTCATGCCTAATTTTGAGGTACTGGACCCTCTGTACGGACTGGGTTCCATGGGCGATTTCGAGCTTGGCCTGGAGCACTTTGGGGAGCAGCAATACAGCCAGGCCCTGATGCAGTGGTACCCGTTGGCCAAAGATAAAGACCCGCGTGCTGAGTACTATCTTGGCTTCATGTACATCAACGGTCTGGGGCTGCCAAGGGATGCCGAAGAAGGTCGAATCTGGTTGTTGAGAGCGGCTCAACGTGGCAACGCGGATGCTCAATATGAGTTGGGTCAACTCTATGTGACCGGTTTGGGTGTTGAGCAAAACATGGATCAGGCCATGCGTTGGCTGATGTCAGCATCACGTGCAGGTCATCCTGCAGCCCAGTTCAATGTCGGACTGCTGTATCAACAAGACAAGGTGCCTCTGTCGTCCAACCTGCTGGCGGCCTATCACGGCACCAAGTCGCGGGAGTATAGTTTCCAGCAGGCTGCAAAGTGGTATCGGGTGGCAGCGGAACAAGGTCACGCAGCGGCACAAAACAATTTGGCCTGGCTGTATCAGCACGGACACGGTGTGGAGCAAAGTGAAAGCTCTGCCTTCCGCTGGTATCAGGCGGCGGCTGAACAGGGAATTATTGATGCCTGTTACAACCTCGGATTGTTGTATGAACAAGGTGTCGGCGTAGAAATGGATCTGGAGAAAGCCCTGTTCTGGCAGACCAAAGCGGCTGACTACGGTTATGTCGCATCCCAGAATCGGCTGCCGGAATTGCGCCGTCAGCTCGAGTTCTACCGTCATTCTCTGGTGTTGTTTGGCACCCCATTGGCGTTGACCACCCGTGAGGTGATGCGTGAAAAACTGACCCAGAGTCAGGCACTGCCAATCCGGGAAGCCAATAACTACTGGTTTGATGTCTACGAATCCTCTCGCACCTTGCAAGGTACCGATCGCTTGTTCGCCGGCTACAGTCTTCGCACTGGCAAGCTGGCATCCATTGAATACCGTTTTCCATCGTTCAACGACCCAAATCTGGTGCTGAAAATCATTGATATGATCAGCGACAAGTACGGACGCCCTATCCAGTCTCGAGGTGAAATCAGCCGTGGCGAAGTGGATTATCGCTGGGAAGTGAAAGACACGCGTATCCGAATCAAGCGTTACTGGCCAGATACCACTGTGTATCTTTCCTATCAGGTCGGTGATACCTACACCGCCATGGTGAGCGAGATGCCGCCGAACAGTGACGACCTGAAACACAACCTCAAGGTTGATACCTACTGACCGGGAACGGGCAATCACCGCGGATCAAGAATAAGAACAGTATGAAACATATCCTGAGAAAAGATCTGGCTGGCTTGATTCCCAGTTCGGTAATGCTGAGGCAAGGGCGAGCTTTATTGCTGCTGTTCTGCGCCTTGATTCTGACGGCCTGTGGTGGCGGGGGCAGCGGTTCCAATACCGAAAGTGGAGCCAACGGTTACGAAATCCAGATTACCCAGCACGACCAGGATAACGACAACCTGGGTGGCGATCTGCGCAAGGCCGAGTCCATTACGGTCGCTGTGTTCGAAGAAAACACCGACATTCGTGATAACTGTACCTACCTGTCGGATGACCGGCAGTCGTTCGAGTCCGACCCCTTCACCTGGACGCTCGTACCCGAGGATATGGCGACGCTGAGTGCAACGACCGCCTGTAATGTCAGCTTGGTGGCGGACAAGGCCGGGGAATTTACCCTCACGGCCAGTAATCGGGCACGCACTGTTGTTCGAACCATTCGTGTTGACCCGGCGTTACTGACCTCCATTACCGTAACGCCAGATACTGGATCGGTGTACAAGGGCCTGACCCAGGATTTCCAGGCGGTTGGCAATTACAGCGACAATACTCAGGTGGATCTTACCGATCAGGTTGCCTGGACATCGGCATCGCTCAGCCCTGCGGATCAGACTCTGGTTGAATTTGATGATCAAAATGCCGGTCATCTGACGGGGCTGGAAGAAGGAACCCTGAACGTGTCAGCCAGTTTGGCCAATGACCTGGGGACCACTGTCACGGGCGCGGTTCCGTTTGAAGTGACTCCGGCAGCGGTTGTCAGCATTGCACTGGAATCGACGCTGGTGGTCCCGCTTGGCAGAGAGCTGGCCATGAACGCCAGCGTGACCTTCACGGATCAAAGCGTCCAAAATCTGGCTGGCGATGTCGTCTGGAATATTGCCGATGAAACCATCGCCAGTATTGACGCCGATGGACAATTCAAGGCCCTGAAAGAGGGGACAACGGAATTATTCGCCACCCGTGATAACAATTACGGCGTACTGATTACCTCCAACACCGTCGCAGTGACGGTTGAACCCCGTTTGCTCGATAGCCTGAAGCTGGCACCACTGAACGACGAAGTGGACCAAACCGCCCCGGTCATTGCGATCGACAAGACGGAAGCGTTCTCTGTGGTGGGCACCTACTCCACGGGCGAAACGGAAGATTTTACGGCTGACAGCTCCGTCACACTGGCCTCCAGCGATACCGCAGTGGCTACTTTTACGGTCAGTGGTACACAAAATCTGGTGGGGACTCTGATTGTCGGGAATACCGAGCTGACCGCAACGCGTTTGAATCGCCGTAATGAAGCGGTCGTTGGCCGACTGAACCTGGAAGTGAACCGCCCAACTCTGGTTCGCATAGATCTCACCAGCCCGCTACAAGCTGGCGACAGCTTTGCCAAGGGTGACAGCATTACCTTGCAAGCCATCGGTCATTACTCGGACGAATCCACTCGTGATGTCAGCTCTCATACCCAGATCGAATGGCAAAGCCAAACCTCTGGTGTGGTCGACTTTCTTAATGGTGTGACTTCTCCGATTTTGACGGCGGTACAGATAGGTGCCGGTCAGGTTACGGCCAGCATGGTGAACGAGGAAAGCCAGAGGATCACCAGTAACACACTGGATTTCAGCATCGTTCCACCGGTGGTTCGCAGTGTACGAATTGATTCAGTTAACGATGGGCAGCTCACCAACAATGCCTTGCGTCTGCCTCAGGGGCTGAGTCATAACCTGCAGCTGACTGGCATCTTCAGTGATAACAGAGAGGCGGCTCTTCCCGGAGTGAACTGGACTGGCAATAACGATGCATTGGCAACAGTTAACAGCGGTGGCGTTGTGACGGCCACCAAAACGGCCGGACAGCTTGGTGATCTGACCATTGCTGCTGCTGTCGAAGCCGATGGAGCCCAGTTCAATGACCAGATCACGACCACTGTCACCGAGCCGATTCTGACAAGTCTGGTGGTCGAGCTGGATGGTGACAGCGGTTTCTGGAAAGGACGGCAACAGGATTTCAAGGCAACCGGACGTTTTTCCAATGACGAGGAGCGTGTCCTGACGGATCAGGTGAATTGGACGCTGCGCGCTGATGACGCCAACCGGGTGACTCAGTTGAGCAACCCTGAACAGCTCAGTCTGGACAACGAAGGTGAGGTGCAATTCAGTGCCACCTATACCGATCCTGCTAACGACAATGAAACGACCACCACCCGATATACCTTTACGGTCAAGCCAGCCTTGCTGGACTCAATTACCGTAGAAGCCAAAAACGAGTTTGGTCTAACTGTGTCGGATGTACCGAGTGGCAAGCAGCAGCAATTTACCGCAACCGGTACCTACAGCGATGGCACGACCCAGGTGCTGACAACTCAAACCTCCTGGGCATCCAGTCTTCCGGCATTTCTGAGTATTGTGGCCAGTGGCAACCAGGCTGGACTGGCGACCGGTGACACACCGACTTCGGACAGCGATGTTCTGAACGTATCTGCCACTCTGACCAACGCCGCTGGTGTCAGTGTTGTTGGGACCTTGCCCTTTGCCGTGGCTCCCGCAGAGCTGATCAGTACTTATCTTCAGCTGCCTGCTGTCAATCAATACGGTGGAGACATTCCGTTGGGTGCCAGTGAAGGTCTGGATCTGATCGGCACCTATTCTGACGGTCTGGATCGCCCGATTGACGCATCGCTGGCGGTTTGGTCGAGCAGTCATACGGATATCGCCACTGTGGGTGAATTTACCGGCCTCGTGACGGCCGTAGCGGGCCAATCTGTACCGACGTCGTTCACTATTACGGCAACGGAGCAGCGTTCAGGCAAACTGCTGCAAGCCAGCTTTACGCTGCAAACGGCCAAGCCCATATTTGAGTCCATCCGGATCGATCCTGATACAAGCAATGCCGCCTGGCTGGTTGCGGAAGGTGGACAGCGTCAGTTCCGTGCCTATGCGGTCTTTACGGATGCCAGCGAACAGGAAATTACTGCCGATATCGCATCAGGCAGCGTGACGGAAACCCTTTGGTCAATACCGGATTCGAGCCAGACCAATGTGGTGATGGTGGATAATCGCGCCGGTTTCAAGGGGTTGGTGACCGGTATTCTGTCGGCACCGACGCAGGAAAATACGCTGACGGTATCCAAAGTGAATAGCCGGGGCTGGAATATTGCTGCCAACGCCCGAATTGTGGTCGGCGATGCCATCCTGACCGCAATCGAAATCAAACCCAATGCAGTGGATCTGGTGTCTGGTGATGATCAGGCTCTGACTGCCAATGGCATTTTGACCAATAACACCCAGATTGATTTGACCACCCAGGTGCTTTGGAGCAGTCGACGTCTGGACGTGGTGAGATTTAATTCGGTACAGCCGAGTCTGGCGGAAGCGACGGGGGCGGGGACATCTCTGATCAGTGCAACCTATCCGGCGCAAAATGGACAGGATGAAGTGGTTGGTTATCGACAAATCAACGTTGAAGCCAAAGCACTGCGTACATTGACAATCACACCAGCGGTTTCGCGCACCAGTACCTCGCCAGATACTCGTGCACTGTTCCTGTTGGGTCTGGGTGACCAGCTCACCGCGACCGGTATCTTCTCGGATAGCACTACAGAAAATCTCAGCAGCAACGTCACCTGGAGCAGTGACCGCACGGATATTGTCACCGTCAGCAGTACTGGCTTATTGGTGCCGGTTGCTGTGGGAGATGCATTGATCACCGCAGAGCAGGACATCGTTGAGTTGGGTGTTTCCAAAACCATCCGGGTTGAATATCCGGTTCGGGTTGGAACGCCGCTGCTGCAGTCTATCGAACTGGAGCCGCAATCGCCGACCATTCCAGACAGTACGCGCAAGGCGTTCACCGCATACGGTCGTTACTCCGATGGTACTCGGGTGGACATTACCCAGCAGGTGGATTGGAAGACCGGCTTCCTGGTGGGAGAAGACCCGGCACAAAAAGTAGGCGTGGTCAGCGATACCGTTGCGGGTAGCGGCGGCGGTATTTTCACTGCCCAGCGCGAAGGGCAAATCTCGGTTTCGGCTGAACTGGTGAATCAGGACAGCGATACCATTTCATCTTCCACCATTATCACGGTGGTGGGGCTGACCGGACTGGAACTGGAGCTGGATCAAACCACACTCTATAAAGGACAGTCAGCAACGCTGCGAGCTTACGGCCTGCTGAGCGACGGCACCCGAGCGCTGTTTGATGATGGCGTCAGCTGGACGCTGCAAACACCGACCACACTGACCATCGATACGCTTTCGGATACCTCGGAGCTGACCGTGAATGCCATCGCCAGTGGCAATGCACAGATCGATGCCAGTCGCACCCTGATTGACGGCACGGTGTTGAACGCCAGTTGGACGCACACGGTTCAGGGGCCGTTGCTGGATCGTATTACCACCGGCATTGATGTGAATGCGGTTCCCAAGGGCATGACGCGACAGTTGTCTGCTACCGGACATTACTCGGATAACTCCACGGCTGATCTGACCAGCTCAGTGAACTGGAGCAGTTCCAATACAGCGCTGGCAACGGTCGATGCAGCTGGTGTTGTAACCGGGCACACGGAAGGTCAGCTGCGTTTGACGGCGACGCAAACCAATGCCGAAAGCCAGACCATTACCAGTGACGCGTTGGCTTTCACCGTGGAGCCGAAAACCCTCAAGGCACTGGCGATAACCCCCACCGATCCGAGTGTGGCTTTGGGACGCCAGCAGCCATTCTTGGTGAGCGGCACCTACAGCGACGATACCGTGGCGGCCAGTGTAACGTCAGGGCTGGTATGGCAAAGCAGCGATACCAGTGTCGCCATCGTCGATGCCAACGGCCTTGTCACGACTCTGACGCAGGGGCAAAGCACCATTGAGGCGCGTATTCCTGCAGCCTTGACCACGGGTTCTGGGCCGCTGGACATCTCATCGAGCACAACGTTGACGGTCAGTGCTCCGGTTCTGAATCAGATCAGTCTGGCCAATATGCCAACCAGTCTGGCGGATGGTCAATCCCGTCAATTGCAAGTCAATGGCACGCTGTCAGACGGTTCATCAGCAGGCGCTCTGGCCGCCACCCGTGTTAGCTGGTTCAGCAGCAACAGTGCGGTTGCCAGCGTCAGTGCTCAGGGTTTGCTGTTGGCCAAAGCACCGGGGCAGGCCAGAATCCAGATCAGTACCATTCTCGATAATGGGGTGGAAGTGGTCGACGAGGCCGTTGTGGTTGTGACCGATAAAGTGCTGGAGCAAATCCATTTCTCACCCGCAACCTTGTCATTGGCTGGTGGGCGACAGGCTCAACTTACTGCCATTGGTACTTACAGCGACGGTTCGATCATTGATCCGCTTGAGCAAGGATTTATCTGGTCATCGGCTAACAGCTCGGTATTGCAGGTTTCCCCAACCGGCAAGGTGACGGCGAAATCGGTCAGCACCAATACCGATGTGGCGATTACTGCGACGAATACTGCCAGCGGTATTACCGTCACACCAGCCACCGTGACGGTTGAACCGGCGGTGCTGGATCAGTTGTTTATTGCCGGTAATGGCAGCAGCGTGGCAGTTGGCCAGACGCACACCTTCAGCGTGACTGGTCTGGATACGCTGGGTAACGCCATGACGGCGGCGGAAGTGGGTGCGGTGCAGTGGAGCAGCTCGGATACAACACTGGCGACCATGGATGCCAGTACAGGCGTACTGACGGCTCACAACACCGGGCGTGTCACCATCATGGTGTCGCAGCGAGTGGGCGCTGTGACGGTATTTGCCGAAGCCGACGTGCTGCTCGGTGATGCGGTGCTAACCGATATCGAAATTACCGCAGAAGACGGCACCGCGGCAGCGTCGGTGGCGTTGGGCATGCAACATACCTTCAGTGCCACCGGGGTGTACTCCGATGGCTCGCGCATCAGCAATCTGGATACCGGCTTCAGTTGGAGCCTGACCGGAGCGACCGGCAGCGCAGCGGGCGTGATCGATACCAACGGTCAGCTGACTCTGAATGCAGGTGCGGTAGGCGATACCCTTCAGGTGACTGCACTGCCATCCTCGTCTGGTACGTCTGTGACACAAGCCGCGACGGTTACTGTGGCTGCTGCCGAATTGATCAGTTTGACGATTCAGCAGAATGGCGCGGTGATTCCGGTATGCCAGCTGGAATTGTCGAACTGTTCATCTCAGAGTCTGAGTCAAACACTGACTGTCACTGGCCAGGATTCGTCGGGCCAGACCGTTGCCAGCCCAACCGGTGTTAACTGGAGTGTGTCGGATACTCGTATTGCCACCATTAATGCCTCTTCTGGCGAGATCATTGGACTGACAGCCGGTGCTGTAGAAGTCACGGCTGAAGTACTGGTGGGCACACGTCAGGTGGTCGCTACCGCCACCTTGCTGGTGGGTGACTCCGAGCTGGTGGCGATTGAAGTACTCTCCGCCGCCGGAGAAAGCACCATTGAAGTGGGACTGGGTTTACAGCATCCACTGACGGTACGAGGTCAGTACTCGAATCAGGCCGAAGTGACCGGCATTAGTGGCATCCAGTGGCAGGTAACGTCTACCGAAGCCAGCAATCAGGCAAGTGTGAACGCCGAAGGTCTGCTGACCGTTCATGCCGGGGTGGCTGGCACCACTCTGACTGTTACTGCAACGCACACCGCGAGCAGTCTGACGGACAGCCAGACCGTGACGTTGACCAGTGCCGATACGGTTGCCCTGAGACTGGTTGAAACGACCAGCAGTCTGCCGCTGAACACCAACAATACGTTGACATTGGTACTGCAGGATTCACTTGGACAACTGTGTCGGGCAACCAATGTCGGCACCGCAACCGCCTGTACCGCATCACAGACTTCCGGTTTGAGCTGGAGTGTGTCGGATGCGCGCATTGCGACGGTGGATCAAACCGGTGAACTGCTGGGCCTGAATCGGGGCAGTGTTCAGGTTCAGGTTCAGTTGCTTGCTGGCCCGGCCTATGATCAGCGCTTGCGGACAGCCACCGCGCTGGTGAATGTGGAAGGCCCGGCGCTGAGATCCATCAGTGTCGCTCCGTCAACGCTGAATCTGCCTGCGGGCATGCATTATCAAATGACGGCAACTGGCACTTACAGCGACGGCTCAACTGATAGCAATCTGGATAGCGGCTATACCTGGACGTCGGCTGACAGCGCAGTGGCCTTTGTATCGCCGACAGGTCTGGTCAGCGCCAACAGCGTCAGCAGTGACACTGACGTGGCAATCAGCGTTGTACCGACTGACAGCTCGGTATCGGTGTCGGCAGCGACGGTGACCGTTCAACCAGCGGTGCTGGATCAGCTGTTTGTTTCCGATAACGGCAGCAGTGTTGCCGTTGGCCAGACGCATACCTTCAGCGTGACTGGTCTGGATACGCTGGGCAACGCCATGACGGCGGCTGAAGTGGGTGCGGTGCAGTGGAGCAGCTCGGATACAACTCTGGCGACCATGGATGCCAGCACAGGCGTACTGACAGCTCACAACACCGGGCGTGTCACCATTATGGCGTCGCAGCAAGTGGGCACTGTGACGGTATTTGCCGAAGCCGACGTGCTGCTCGGTGATGCGGTGCTGGCAGGAATTGAAATTATCGCCGAAGACGGTACCGCAGCAGCGTCGGTGGCGTTGGGCATGCAGCATACTTTCAGTGCAACCGGGGTGTATTCCGATGGCTCGCGCATCAGCAATCTGGATACTGGCTTCAGCTGGAGTCTGACCGGAGCGACCGGCAGCGCAGCGGGCGTGATCGATACCAATGGTCAGCTGACTCTGAATACCGGTGCAGTAGGCGATACCCTTCAGGTGACGGCACTGCCATCCTCGTCTGGTACTTCTGTGACACAAGCCGTGACGGTCACCGTGGCTGCTGCCGAATTGATCAGTTTGACGATTCAGGAAGCCGGTGTGGTCGTACCTGTCTGTCAGCTGACGGACAGTGAATGCATCAATGCCAGCCTGAGTCGCACATTCACCGTCAGTGGTCAGAATTCCGATGGCCAGACTGCCAGCAGTGTGACGGGAGTGAGCTGGAGCGTGTCGGATACCCAGATTGCCAATATCAACTCGCAGACCGGTGAGCTGATTGGCCGGGCCAGTGGCAGTGTTGAAGTGACCGCCGAGGTCAGCGTCAGCGGGCGTTTGGTATCGGATACTGTTGCAATTCTGGTTGGTGAAGCCGGGTTGACCGGGATTGATATCCAGTCAGCCGTGCAGCAATCGACACTGGAAGTCGCAATTGGCTTGCAGCATCCGCTACAAGTGATGGGTACCTACTCCAATCAGGCGCAAGTCAGCGCACTCATCGGCATCGAATGGCAGGTGACATCGACTAATGCCAGCAATCTGGCCTTTGTGAACAGCAACGGTGTCTTGACTCTGTTTGCCGGAGTGTCTGGCAGCACACTGACGGTGACCGCAACACACTCGGAAAGCGGTTTGAGCGACTCTGTGTCGGTGTCGGTCACTGATGAAGAAATTTTGTCGCTGGCCATCAAGGAATCCAGCACCGTGATGGCGTTGGGCACCACACAAACCCTGACGCTGAGCCTGCAGGATTCACTCGGACAAAACTGTCTGGTGACCAATGTGGGTAGCGGTACTGCCTGCTCCTCGGCGCAAACGTCGGGTCTGAGCTGGAGTGTGTCCGATAGCAACATCGCCTCAATTGATCAGAACGGCCAGATTCAGGCTCTTAACGAAGGCACCGTGCAGATTCAGGCACAGTTGGTGGGTGGCGTTGCCTACGACCAGCGTGTGTTGAATGCCACCGCGACCGTGGTGGTTGGGGATGCGGAACTGAGTGCCATCAGTCTGTCGCCATCGCTGACCAGTCTGGCTGCAGGGACCCAGCAGTCCATGACGGTGACGGGGACCTTCACCAACGGTGTGTCAATGACGCTGGTGAATACCGACTTCAACTGGAGCGTCAGCCAATTACCAACCGGGGCGGCTGTTACCGTGACACCAACCGGTTTGATTCAGGTGACCAATGGCCCGAATGCCGGTGTAACTGATCCTGTGGAAGTAACGGCAGCCTATCGGGATGACTCCTCAATCACTGCCAGCCAGACCTTTACGGTTGGCGATGCTCAACTGGCCAATATGACCATTGGTCAGGCGGGATCGAGTGTTGCTGTGGCAGGTACCTTGTCACTCACCGTTTCCGGTACGGATACCCAGGGCCAAACGGCAAGCGCTGCCATGCTATCGGGTGTTAGCTGGACGGTATCGGATACCGCGATTGCCCGCATTGATCCCAGCTCCGGTGTTTTGACGGGTGTGGCCGAAGGTCAGGTGACGGTCTTTGTGGAACAGGACCTGGGCACGGCTGGCATCGTCACCACGCAGGCGCAATTGCTGGTGGGCGCAGCTGATGTGGCCAGCATTCGCATTGATACTCCATCGCAAACCTCGGTTGCAGAAGGGTTGCAGTTACAGCTGAGTGCAACGCTTGTTTACGATAATGGCGTTGAATTGCCCGTCTCTGAAGGCTTGAACTGGGCTATTGCCTCGGAACCGGCCAGCAGCGATATCGTGATCAGCAGCAGCGGTTTGCTGACCATCAACAGCTCGGCCTGTGCCGGGCAAGCCGGATGTGAGTTAACGGTGGAAGTGACTCATACCGACTCCGGTGAAACCTCAACGGCCCAGACCATCACCATTGCAGACACTGAAATCGTATCGCTGGCAATCCAGGAACACGGCCAGATCGTTGCGGTCGGTTCGGATCTTGATCTGACCGTTCTGGGGCAAAATGCGGATGGCACCAGCGCTACACTGACCAGTGCCAATGTGGTGTGGTCGGTTTCCGATGCCTCGCTGGCATCCATCGATCAGACCGGCAAACTGAGCAGCCTGGCAACCGGCAGCGTGACCGTACAAATCAGCAAGGTGGTTGGCCTGAACACCAGTCCGCGTACTGTGGTTGCCGAGGCGACGGTGATTCTGGGCAGCGCCACACTGACGGATTACAAGGTCAGCACGTCCGGCGGTGCCGATTTTGTCAGCCTGAAAGTCGGTGATGAGCAGGACTTCTCGGTTGAGGCTACCTACAGTGATGGCCAGACCGTGGCGGATGTGACCTCCGGTTACAGCTGGAGCACCGATGCTATTACCGGAGAAACAGAACCGACACTAACCATCACTGCCGACGGTACGGTTACGGTACAAAGTGGTAATGTCGGTGACAAAACCCGTATTACGATATTGCCGAGCAGTGGCTCTGCAACGGTACAGCCAGCAACGCTGGAGGTCTCGAACTGATGAAATATCGGGTGTTTGAGTGGAATTTGTGGAGTAGCCCAATGCGGTCTTTACCGAGAGTGCTGGCCCTCGTGGCTGTGTATATTGCACCGCAGCTGCACGCTGTGGAGGAACCGAACGTCAATCTCGATTTGCCTGTGACGTTTAACATGGTGCTCAATGCCTTGCCAGACGCCGCCGATGCCTATGTGCGTCTGGAGCGTGACATCGGACAGCTAGAAAATCTGATGCGCAATGCCGAACGCACGCACAGTGCAGCGGTGAGCGAATATACCCGGTACAAAGAGCGTTCGGATAATGCTTACAACCAGAACGATAGCTTCCGGCTGTTTCGTCAGCTGGATCAAAAGCAGGTTCAGCAGAACATTCGCACCACGGTGTATGACCTCAACCGCTTGCAGCGCAAACTGAATCAGTCCATGAGCCAGTACGAAGCCCTGAAACAGCAGGTGTTGTTCGCCTATATCGAAAAAAATCAGGTACCGGTGGCGCAACTGCATCAGCATTTGCTGGACGGTGAACCGGTCGCCTTGCTGCCGAGCCAGTATTCGGAAGTGTTGGAATATCTGCGCAGTCTTGAAAAGAAACCGGCTCATCTTGCCAGAGCGCTCGACAATGCCAGTGTGATGGCGATCCTGCCGGACCACATCAAGGAGCAGTTACTGCTGCTGAAAGAGTCGGGCGTCTCCATGTCCCAGGCTCTGTCGCGCCCCGATATCCTTCAGGTTGTGGTGGCTAATCTGGATATGGGCGATGCACGCGTCAGTGATGAGGAGGACCTCAGTGTGCTGAGTGTTTACCGAACCGAAACGGCGTTTCAGGAGGTGGATGTCCAGGCCACACCGTTGCAGCTGAGCAGCTACCTGGATGCGTACATGGTCGAGATGAACGATCTGGTTGAACTCTACGATCTACCGGTGCCTTCCGAGGCGGTGATCGATGCCGCTCAGCCCTGAATGACACGACCGATAACAATAACGATCAGGAATCCGATCCTCTCATGCGTTCACATACCAGCCCTCTTGCTGCATCCCTGTTAGTTGGTCTGTTGTTATCAGGAGCCGCACAGGCTGAGCAGGAAACCGAAAGTGAAGCCACACCAGCCTGGCAGATGTTGTCTGTTAGCCAGCTGAATGACCGTATCCTCAAGGCCACCAAAGAAGTTAATGCCAAGGAGTACGCCATCGCCTGCAGTGAGCTGCTACTCCTGCCTCAGGAAGTGCACGAGTTGCAACCACAGCTGACCTACAACACCTGGTTCTTGTTGGGGCAGTGTCACGCTGGACTGGGTCTCTACCCGGAAGCACGAAGCTATTTTCGCAAAGTTGTTGAAGCTGATCCAACGGCGGCCAGACCTCGTCTGGATCTGGCACTGGTGGAGCAATATCTGGGTAACTTCAGCGCTGCCAACGAGCAGTTTGATTATCTCCGCGATGACGAGGAATTGCCGGAAGAGATTCAGGATAAAGTCGATGCCATCTATGGTCAGCGGCCCGACCGCCTACGCTACTTTATTGAAGGCTATTTCGGCACATTGACCGATTCCAACATCAACTATGGCCCGGAATCAGACGTCATTCGTATTTACGACAAGGACTTTGTCTTTAATCGGGAATCCCGCCCAATCTCCGGTAACGGCACCAATCTTGGTGCCCGTCTGTCGCTGGAAAAACTGCTGGACAGGGATACACGGCTCAGTGGTCGTTTGAGTCTCGATACGGTGACCTACACCGATAACGAAGATTTCGACAGCAGTATTCTGGATCTGAACTTCGCCTGTCGGCAGAAGTTATGGAGCGGCGAATACATGATCCAGCCGCGCTATGCCTCGGTCAAGCTGGGAGAAAGTACGCTCTTCACCGTGATGGGACTGGACGGCGGATACGCCTGGCTACAGGGCGACAACCTGAGGCTGACCGGGCTGCTGGGCTATAAAAATTACACCTACAGCACCGATGACCGCCGGAATACCGGCGAGATCAAACCGCAGTTTCTGGCCAATTATCGCTATTCCGGCAAGCTTATTTTTAACGGGCGTCTGGGCTATGCACTGGGCAGTGCATCGGAAGAATCCTACAGCTATACCGATCTCGAACTGGGCGCTGGACTAGACTACGCCTTCAGCTCAACGCTGATGTTGAGCCTGAACTATGAAATGAGCAGCACCAGCTACAGCGCGGAGCTTGAAGGCTTCGATACCGTGCGCCAGGACGACCGCACCAAGCTGAGTGCGGAACTGAGTTACAACCTGAAGCAGCTGGGCGAGTTTTTCAAACGCTTCAACATTGATGCAGGCATGCGCGAATACACGAACAGCTCCAACGTAGCGTTGTTCGAAAACAGCCGCACCCAAACCTACATCACCCTGCGCGCGACACTGTGATCGTCATCGCGTGCTCGCTACCGAATCACTTCCTCACACCCAACTCCCTGTTTTTCGGGTAATCACAGGCTTCTGAGATGTCCTCTTTGCTGACCTTGAAGAAGTACCGAAACGCTTTCGGTGTCTCTGCCGAGGCCAATGCCAGCCAGATATTCGTCTACAAGGCCTGAGTTTTGCTCCAAACGGGTTATTTGATGACAGTCTATCGGAGCAGAAAGTCTCAAGTGTCCGATGTGTGTCAGAAGTTGAACTGGAGGAGGAGCTCACTCCCCGGATGTCGGCATATCCAGTGTGATCAGCCGCAGTTCACCCATAAACTCACGGGCAGCCGGGCCAATGTGATCCTTGTCCTTGTAGTTCATATAGAAGCTGGCGGAGCGGGTAGCGCCTTCTTTCAGTGACAGTCGTTTGAGCTGACCACTGGCAAGCGCATCGCTGATGGCCGGGAACGGCAGCCATGCGTAGCCCATGCCGGATTGCACCAGTTCGATCGAAGCGCGCATGTTGCTGACGGTCCAGCGTTGCTCTGCGCCCAGCCATCCGGCGCTGGTTTTGTTTTGTGTGGCAGAGTCGCGCACGATTATCTGGCGGTAGGATTTCAGATCTTCATACGTCAAGGTTTTGCCGAGCTGATGTAACGCATGGTGTGGATGAGCCACGGCGACGAACTCCAGCAGGCAGAGCTCTTCGTTCAGGTTGGTGTCCATCGGGAATGGCGACAGGGCAATATCGGCATCGCCGTCCTGAATCAGCTCATTGCTGCCCGACAGCACGGTGTCGATGATGTCGAAATGCACCTGCGGGTAGAGCGCCGAGACTTTCTCCAGGGTCTGAAACACGATCTTCTGTGGAAAAGCCCCATCCACGGCAATGCGCAATTCCGGTTCAACGCCACTGCTCAGCGATTGGGCAACCGCTTCGATGCGATCCGCTTCTTCGAGCAGGTATTCCCCCCGCCGCAATAACAGCTCACCCGCTTCCGTCAGTACCGCCTTGCGGCCCGAGACTTCGAACAGCTTCACTCCCAGCGACTCTTCCAGCTTGCCCACGGCGTGATGAACGCTGGATTGGCTCTTGTGAACCTGAAGTGCAGCCTGATTAAAACCGCCTGCAGTAACGACGGCTCTGAACATACGCCATTGTTCCAGGGTGGTTCTTTGCATAGCGGGGTCTGCTCTGTGGATGGGTGATGGGAGAGTGTAGCACTCTGATGTTTCCGGGCGGGATCGGGTGAGACTTCGGTCAGACATCAATGCGGTTCCCTTGGCCTATTCAGCGGACAGGGGAATTTCCAGAGTTAAGGGAGGGGCTATTGAATCGCGCTCAGGATTTTCTGGAAAGTCGCCATTTCGTCATCACTGAATGACTCAAACACGGCTTGCTGGCGGTCGATGGAAATCTTCCACAGGGCTTCTGCCTGAGCATTTCCGGCGCTGGTCAGCGACAGGGAATCGTCAGACTGGGCAACCCATTCCTTGCGCTTCAGAGTTTCCAGTGCAGCGTACAGGTCCTGATCCGGCATACCGATCAGTTGCTCCAGAGACTGTGCGCTCATGGAACCGACGTCATTGAGCGTCATCAGCATTCTGGCTTCAATGGTTCGCAAGCCGGTAGCCAGTTGCAGTGGCTGGTAGGAGGCCTGATAGCGTCGCACCGCCTGAATCATCTGAAAATACAGATTGTTCTCAAGCAGTTTTTCCGTGATGCCGCTGGCGTCGGTCTCTGCCACCTGGGGCTTGGCTCCAGAGTGTGGAATCACAGCGGAATAGGCGCCACCATGATAGAGCAGAGGCGAACGGCCAACGTCGTCAAAGGCAACCACCTTGCCGATCAGAATCCAGTGGTCACCGCCGTCGATGCGTTCATGGTTTTCACATTGGAATCGCGCAGAACAGTCAGGCAGCAGTGGCGCGTTACCCACGCCGTTTTCGTAATCGACGCTGGCGAACTTGTCATCTGACGGCCTTGCGAAGTGGTTCGACAGGTTGATCTGATCTGCGGCCAGAACGTTCACCGCAAAGTGACTGGCCTGATCGAAAATTTTCACACTGGCTGAGCTTTTCATGATGCTCCACAGCACCAGTGGCGGATCCAGTGAGACTGAATTAAAGCTATTGGCGGTGACACCGGCCTTGTCGCCGTCCGGGGTACAGGCGGTGATCACGGTCACACCGGTGGCGAAGTTACCCAGTGCGGCGCGCAGTGCCTTTGGATCAACCGCTTCTGAAATTTGAGAGGACATGGCAATTCTCCGAAAGAGTGGCAACCCATCTAACGCAAATTAGATGGGCATTGAAATACAGCCCGGTTAGAACCTGGCGATCAGCTCAGTACCGGGGTTTTCCAGCCGTCGACGTCGTACTCGCTCATGCACTTCTCAGACAGCTCACGCATTTGCTTCATGGTGCCCATACCGCGAGCGGCACCCAGACATTGCAGGCGCACAGCGTCAGCGGTGCCGGAGTAGTTCAGCTCGTACAGGTGATGACGACCACCGAATTCGGAACCAATGGCGTCCCACAGCAGCTTCATGACCTTGATGCGCTGGGTGTGTGGAATGTCGCCGGAGCTACGGCAGTAGCGTGACAGCAGCGTATCCAGATTTTCGTTTTTAAGGTCGAGGTTGCTGCCTGGCAGGTAAATAAGGCCACTGGCTGCGGTGGTTTTGATGATGTGGTAAATCTTGTCGTAGGCCACCGGAGCGAACGCCCGATAGTTGAAGGCGGATTCTACTGGCGGCAGGTAGGCTCCGGACTTCCATTCCTGAGACGCCAGACACATGTGGTCTGTGATCGACCAGAACAGGTTACGCCAGGCCACCACGTCTCCGAGTTCGGCGGAGACGTTACGGAAGTCGATGGCGCCGGTGCATTCCAGCGCCTGCTCCAGCAAACCGGCGAGGAAGTCCAGTTTCACGGCAAAACGGGTACAGGCTTGCAGCGGGTACAAACGACCGAATCCGGCGGCGTTGATCCACTGGGTCAGCTTGGCCTTGTCCTTGTAAATCAGCACGTCTTCCCACGGAATAAACACGTCTTCCAGGATCAGGATAGCGTCGTTTTCGTCAAAACGGGAAGACAGCGGGTAGTCGAACGGCGATGAGGTATCGGTGGCGTTTTTCTCGTAGGACACACGCGAGATCAGCTTCAGACCCTTGGCGTTCATCGGTGTGATAGCCAACAGCGCCATGTCCGGGTCATCACCAATTTCCTGAACCGCCGCCTGACCGATGAAGTTGTAGTGGGTCAGTACCAAGTTAGTAGCGACCACCTTGGCACCGGTGACGTAGATGCCCGCGTCTGTTTCCTTGGTGATGTGAATGTACACATCTTTCACTTCGTCGCTGGACTTGTTGCGGTCAATTGGCGGGTTAACAATGGCGTGGTTCAAGTACAGGCAGTTTTCCTGAATGCGCTTGTACCAGCTGCGGGCGTTATCGGCGAAGTCGCCATAGTATTCGGCATTGGCACCCAGAACGTCACCAAAGGCTGCCTTGTAGTCGGCGGTACGTCCCATCCAGCCATAACTCATACGAGCCCATTCTGCGACGGCGTCACGTTGCTCCAGCAACTCTTGCGGCGAACGGGCGTAACGGAAGAACTTGTGGGTGTAACCACCGCTGCCGGTATCGGTTTCCCAGCACAGCTTGTCCTTGGTTTCGGGGTTATGCAGGGCATCGTACATGGAGGCAATGGTCAAAGCCGCATTGCGGAAGGCCGGGTGTTCGGTGACGTTCTCGACGTGTTCACCGGCGTAATACACTTCACGACCATCGTTCATACTGGCAAGGAATTCCTTGCCGGTGAATGGACGTCCGGATTGCTGGATATGGCTTTCAGGCTTCATCTGAGTACTCCGTTCAATTCTGGGTTTTATTCTTGTTGGCGTGATAACGAAGATCAGGTTACGCAATCAGAACGGAGGAGCCTGTCCTCCAAAAATGAGGACAAGCCTTGGGCTGGCGTAAATTGGAACAGGCTTTGAACCTGAGCGGAAACAAGCTTGTGAGCATGAGCTGAAACAGAAAAAGAACTCAGCGACAAAGATCAAACAGCTGGGCGCGGGAACAGATGCCCAGTTTGTCGTAGGCGCGTTTGCGATACGTGACGATGCTACTGGCGGCAATGCCGAGGTCATAACCAATGGCTTCGGCTTTTTTACCCGCCAGCATGGCTTCACAGACCTGTCGTTCGCGCTCGGACAAGGGCGCCAGCGGCCCCTGATTCAGTAACTGATGATTGAGCAGATAGTGCTTGGTGATCAGAGTGGCGATCAGCCGGGCGGTGTCCAGCTCCAGCCGATTTGGCTTGCAAGCATCCAGAGGGGGGCCACCGAACAAATCGGCATAAGGCGTGCGACGGCTGTAGAGATTGATGTAGAAATTGCCGTCACTGGAGCTGCAAACAATCGACCACTTGTCCACAAATCCCGGCCCGGTGATAAAACGCTCGCGGTACAGGCGTCCCATTTTTTGACACACACTGGACAACGGCAAGGTGATCAACTGTCCAGGCTGACACTGCTGCACCGTTTTGAAAATGGGATCCTGACGATAATGCTCTTCCGCAATGTACGACAACGCCAGCTGACGCGCCCGTTGATCACGGCTGAAATCTTTGGAAATCAGCGTGGTCAGGCGGTCACCATCGGGACAGAAAAACACCATACACTGATCCGTGCTCAGCTCCTGATGCAGCCAGTCGAGAAACAACCCGTAAAAGCCGGGAGTGCCCAGCGACTCCAGCAACTGCAGATGGTGTTCGGTATTGAGGGCAAGTATCTGCTCATCCATGGGGATGGACGCTCGTTGTTATTGTTATTTCAGAAATCCGGATTAGTTGGACAGTATAACAAATAATGAGCAAAAACCTGTCCCCATCGACAGGGGACAGGGCGAGCAGGAAAGGCGTTAATCCTCATGAAAAGGTTTCATGATGCGCCTGACGTAGAGGTAAATCCCGATGGTGATTACTGGCAGTGCGGCAGTGAGCAGAGTCAGGAAGAACGCCAGCTGCTCGCCTTCCGGGAACAGGTTTTTCAGCACCAGATCAGAGAGGTCATAGAGGTAGTAAGCGACCACAACCACAGAAAGGCCTTCGAGTTTGGCTTGCAGTCGCAGGCGGTGATGATCGCGTTTGTTGAGTGCTTCGAGCAGTTCCTGGTTCTGGTTTTCAATCGCCAGGTTCACCTGTGACTGAATCAGCTCGGTAGCGCGCGCGATGCGTTTGGACAACAGTTCGGTGCGCATGGCGGCACTGCGGCAGGTGCGTCTGGCCGGGTCGAGGTGGCGTTCGACAAACCCGCGCATGGTGAGTTTGCCTTCCAGCTGTTTTTCTCCCAGTTCTTTCATACCGCGTTCCACCAGGGTGAAGTAGGCATCGCTGGCTCCAAAGCGGTTGGCGGTTTCGGCGGAGATGGCTTCCACTTCGGCTGCCAGTGCCATCAGTCGTGCCAGCATGTCCGACAGGTCTTCATCCAGCGAGCGCTGAGACAGCTCGGCCAGTTTCACGTCCAGCTGGGTCAGTTTGGGCATCAGTGAGCGCGCCAGTGGCAGCGACAGCAGCGCCATATTGCGGTAGCTCTCGATTTCACACAAACGCTGTACCAGACGCCCGGCTTCGCTGGCCGAGAGAGCATGGTCCTCAATCAAGAAGCGGGTAAAGCCGGTATCGGTTTGACGGTCGTAGTCCGACATCAGTACGGCAGCGCCATTCAGTACCCGAGAGCCAATGGTTTGAGCCATTCCCTGTTCCGTCTGCTGCCAGGGAATGATGGGGGAGTCCGATCGCCCCAGTCGCAGTGGTCGTGATTTCTTGCACAGCAGAATTTCTACCCCGGAGAGCAGCGCACCGGGCAACGAAGTCAGCCAGCTGTCGGCCAGTGGGAGCGGTTCCTGATGATCGAAACGGTAGCAGGTCAGGCTGTAAAACTCGTTATGAGGTTCGTATCGAATGGCGTGTTTGCCCTGACGACAGAATAGAAAACCCTGATGCTCCAGCGGTACATCGAACAGCTGGTTGCGAACGGTATCCAGTACGCTTTGTTCGATATCCGCGGGATTTTTGCCGTCGTACAGCACCACTATGTGCAGCACGGACAGTGGCGCTTCCAGTGTCTGGAATGGCCGTGCGTGTACTTCGGCTGCAATCTGTTCTCTCTGGTGATGCGTATACATAGGTTCGCCTGTTGTCTTATTCCGGTTGATCCATCAAAAGTTCGGACTTTACTAAAGTCGGATTGCAAATAAGAGTAGGCTGTTGGTCTGTTTGGGCCGTATTCCCAATCAGGAAGGCTGATCGGGAATATGGCGGCGACAGTACTGCCGATTTTCGGGTATCAGAAATACGAGCTCATGGGCACTGAACACCAGCTTCGGCCCGAGCAAATGGCACTGACCCAGAGTTTGTGCTTCATGCGAGCGGTTTTTTTCGGCATTGGCATCAGAGCTTCGAGTTGGCTCAGGCGAGCTTGTGAAGGATAGATGGCCTGGTTGTCGATGATGGCGGAGTCGATCAGAGGCTCGGCGCTGGCCACTTCGGCCACCATGGCCAAGGTCGCGATGCCACCGATGCGCAAGTTCGGGTATTCCGACTCCCGCGCCACCGCGTCGATCGCGGCGGGCGGCACTCTGGGGATTCTGATTCCACCGAGCGTGATTCTGGTGATTTACGGCTTGCTGACCGAGTCCAGCATCCGGGAACTGTTTGCCGCCGGATTTATTCCGGGCTTCCTCGGCATTCTGCTGTATCTGGCGGCGGTGCGTTACGTGGTCTGGCGTGATCCCAAGCAAGGCCCTCCGGGCGAGAAACTCAGCTGGTCCGAGCGTTGGCAGGCATTGCGTGGTGTCTGGGGCGTACTGGTGCTGTTTACCGTCGTGATGGGCGGTATCTACGTTGGCATCTTTACACCGACCGAAGCCGCTGGCCTTGCTGACCTTTATCGCGCCGTTGTCGCTGTTCCTGCCTGAACTCTTGTATCGCTGATGGAGGACAAAACCATGCTGCCAGACGTTACTCGTATTCTGTACGCATCCGATCTGCAAAAGGGCGCCCGACCGGCATTTCGCCGCGCCGTGAGTCTGTGTGGTCGCTATGAGTCAGCGATCACTTTTCTGCACGTGGCCGAGCCGGTGGGGGACTACGCCGAGAAACTGGTGAAGTCGTTTCTGGATAGTGACGACTCACTGAAAGCACTGCACGAAGAAGGACTGGAAAACCTGCGTCAGTCACTGCGTGACCGTGTCACCCGTTTCTGCGCCGACGAACTGGAGGCTGACAACTTGCTGGAAGACGGCACGCTGGAAGTCCGGGTGGAAGAGGGAAACCCCTGGAAAACCATTCTGGAAGTGGCTGATGACATCGACGCCAGTGTGATTGTGGTGGGAGCGCGGCATCAGTCGTCGCTGCTGGGGCACACGTCACACAAAGTTGTGCATAACAGTCGTCGGCCTGTACTGGTTGTACCAATCTAGATCGTTATTTAAGTCAGATATTTCAGTTGGGCTGTATTGCTGGAAAGCGATTTATAAAAAAACAAATCAGGAGGGAGTAATCCGGGAGAGCCACAAATCGATGAAGTACCAGGAAATGTGTAAAACAGGACGTCAGGCTATTCCGTCTATATCCGTGGAATAGCTCGCCACACAACAGTACACAGCCTTGAACATATCTTTTAGTCGGAGATGTGCGGGGTTGTGTTTATAAAAAAATAAATAAAGAGAGATGATTAATGACTAACAAATTCACTATGTTGGCTGCTGCTTGCTGCCTATCCACAGCCAATGGTGCTTATGCGGTTCAAATCGCTGATATTGATGGCACCAAAGTCAGCCTGGGTGGCTACGTGAAAGCCGAAGGCGTATTCAACCGTCCGGATGGCAACGCCGCTGCCGGTTCAGAAAACAGTTTTCTGGCCGGTATGCGCCAGTCGCGTCTGAATCTGAAAATTGCCAAAGACGTGGATGGCCACAAGGTGTCCGGCTTCTTTGAAGGGGATTTCTACGGTAATTCCAAAGCCGATGCCGGTACCGCGATTTACTGGCGTATGCGTCACGCTGCGATTCAGGTGGACAACGTCATGGTAGGCCAGTTCTGGAATGGCCAGATGCTGGCAACGGCTCCGCTGGATCCGGGCATGATCAACTTCTGGGGTGCGGGCGTCGGCACCATTGGCGGTAACGGCGCAACGGTACGTCCGCAACTGTTGATGCACTACAAAACCGATGGTTTGCGCCTGAGTGTGCAAGACCCGGTGTACACCGATGCGGGTTACCCGGATCTGGTCGCCAGTTACCTGATCAAGACTGAAAGCGGTGTGGCCGTCAGCCTGGCTGCCACCGGTCGTGATACCGACACAACGCCAGACGTCGACGACAGCGAATCCAAATTTGGTGCCGGATTCTCGGTATCGGGCAAGGTGCCAGTGGGCAAGAGCTCTCTGCACCTGAGCGGCTACAGCGGCAAGGGCATGGGCGCCTACTCCGGTGTTGGTGTGGGTGGCGCCTACCGTGGTGCTGACCGCATTGACGCTGAAAACGGTGATCTGGTTTCCCAGACCGGTTTTGTTGCCGGTGTGAAACACAGCTTCTCAGACAATCTCAAGGGTACCGTGCGTTACGCCAAAATCACGGTGGATGACGAAGCCGAAACCGAGCTGGTGATGAACAACGTCAATCTGGTTTACACCTATCTGAAGGGTCTGGATATCGGTATGGAATGGCGTCGTCAGACACTGGGCACGGTTTCTCAAGCCGACTCCGACTGGCAGCGCACCCGCCCGAAAGGCCAGCAGCTGGAGTTCATGGCGATGTTCAAATTCTGATGAAGAGAGCGCCGAAAGGGCTCTGAACCCGTTTGGGGTCAATGGATGCAGCGGTGTGATGGCCTCCGCTTCCAGACCCTTTTTATGGCAGATGGCATGAATAAGGACACAGTTCGTGCGTATCCGGAAAGACGTGTGCTCGCTCTCCGGTTTTTATACAGGTCATTCAGCCTGGACCCTGTATTTTCTGCCACCCCGGCCTATGGCCGGGTTTTTTTTGTTTATGGTATGTCAGTTTTACAGGCCAATCGCATGAGGAAAGCGACGTATGTACAGCAAAGACACCAGGTTACCGCTTGGCGGTATTCTGATGCTGGCGGGACTGGTGGCACTGGCTCCGCTGGGAACCGATATCTACCTGTCAGCGGTTCCTTCCATGGCTGCATCCTATGCGGCGTCGACGGAAAAGATTGAGCTGTCGATTTCCTTCTTCCTCGTCGGTATCGCCTTCGGACACCTGCTTGGCGGGCCGTTGTCGGATCGTTATGGCCGCCGCAAACTCGTGACACTGGGCATACTGCTGTTTGGTTCGGCGTCGCTGGCGATAGTCTTCCTGGAACAACTGAGCATGCTCTATGGCCTGCGGGTCATACAGGCACTGGGCGCGGGGCTGGCCTCGGTAAGCGCCATGGCCGTGGTGCGCGATATCAGCGCCGGACGCGAAGGCGCCAGCAACATGATGCGTGTGGTACAGGTGATGATGGCCGCGCCGTTACTGGCGCCGATGCTTGGGATGGTGATTTAACGCTACTTCGGTTGGCATGCGATCTTCCTGTTTCTGGTGGGCTACTGCATCGTCCTGCTGATGCCGTTCCTGAAAAATGCCCCGGAAACCAGCCCCATGGAAGGCCGCAGCAACTTCCTCGCATCCTACTGGCAGCTGGCCAGAGACCGCCGGGTCTGGCCGGGCATGATCAGCATCATTGGCACCTACGGCGTGATGTTCTCGTTTATCACCGCCTCGCCCACCGTCTACATGGGCTACTTCGGGGTATCGCCAGAACTGTTTCCACTGGCATTCGGCTCCAACGTCATCGGCATGCTGATCATGGGACAACTGAACATCCGGCTGCTGAAACGCTACTCCGCAGCGGCACTGATCGTCCGCGGACAACTGGTGCAACTGGTCGCAGGTAGCCTGCTGGTCGGCTACCTGCTTCTGTCCGATCAGCCCCAATTCGTGGTTGTACTGCTGATGACCGTCTCATTCATCAGCTGCCACTCACTGGTGGTTTCCAACAGCATCTCCTCCACCACCGAATACTTCCCCGACCGTGCCGGAACCACCACCGCACTGCTCAGCGCCTCCGGCTTTATGGCCGGAGCCAGTATCGGCTCCCTGACCGGCCTCTTCGCCGACGGCACACCACTGCCAATGGCCGTGATCATGCTACTGGCGTGCCTGGGAGGCGTGGTGATGAGAGGGGCGTTGGCCAAAGCAGAATTCAGCTGATTGTTGATGGGGCTTTAAACGGCTTCCTGCTCGTTACTGGAATGAATTATGGTGACAGCAGGAACTTTCATGGATGTCAGCAACATGCCCGTGCATAACCCGATCTGCGAACGTCTGCAGACACTCAATACCGCCACCGTCAGTGGCAAGCGTGCGCCACACAAGCCGCTGTTGATACTGGTGGCTTTGGGAGAATGGCAACGAGGCCATCGTGTGATTCGCTTTGCTGACATTGAAAAGCGGTTGATCCGTTTATTGAAGGCCTGGGCACCACCGATCAAAAGTGCTCCCAATGCCACCAAACCCTGGTGGCACCTGAAGTCTGATGGGTTATGGCACATCCATGATCTGGAGCGACTGGCACTATCACAGAACATCCGTTCCTATCGCCAATCAACCGCCAGCTTTAGCAATGACGTACTGGCATGGCTGGACACAGACACCAGCGCTATCCACACCATCGCCGGTTTGATTCTGCAGCAGCACTTCCTGCCCACCACCTACCAGAGCGTTCTGGATCAATGCGGGCTGGATATACCGGCTCCGTTTGAGCTGGAATCTCCCAACCAGATCAAAGACAGCGCCAACGCCCAGCAGCGTTATCGTGCTGCCAGCTTTCGCCACGATGTACTCAAAGCCTACGACTACCGCTGCGCCGTCAGTGGATTTCAAATTACGTTGGGCGGCAGTGCCATCGCCTGCGAAGCCGCCCATATCCAGGCCCATGCTTTTAACGGCCCGGATACCGTCGATAATGGGCTGGCACTGGAACCGACTCTTCACACCCTGTTCGACCGGGGCATCTGGTCACTCAGTGATGACCACCGCATTCTCATATCACAGGAATTTTCCGGCTCCGATATTGGCCTTGAACGCATTCGATCACTCAGCGGCCAGCGCATCCGCGAGCCTTTAGCAGGGCAGCCGAAACTGAACGTTGACTACATACGTTGGCACCGTGAAGCAGAACGCGGCGGGATATTCCGGGCACCGGCATTGCCGTGGTGATGTGGAAAGTTAAAGAAACTTCGTGACTTTTGTCGTTATGGTGCGTGCGTTAGACTGAGGCAGTTTCGCTCATCAGCAATAACTGGCAGGAGCTGTATCGTTCTATGGATAAGAAAACTCTGAAAGAAACTGAAATCCGAACGCGTTTTATTACTCCGGCTATTGTTGAAGCAGGTTGGGATATTCACTCCCAGGTGCGTGAAGAGTACAGCGTCAGTGCCGGACGTATTCAGGTACGCGGGCGAATGCACAGCCGTGGTAAACCTCGTCAGGCTGACTACGTTCTGTGTTTTCAGAAGAATCAGCCCATCGCCGTACTCGAAGCCAAGGACAACAAACACAGCCTTGGCGATGGAATGCAGCAAGCTCTGGACTACGCCGAAAAGCTCGACGTGCCCTTTGCCATCAGCAGCAATGGCGACGGTTTTCTGTTTCACGACCGCTCGGGGCTGGTGTTCCCTCAGGTTGAAACCACCCTGGCACTGCACGAACTGCCCGGCCCGGATCAGCTCTGGCAAGCCTACTGTCAGTGGAAAGGCATCCCGCAGGCTAACCACTCACTGATCGAACATCCCTACTACGACGACGGCTCTGGCCGCAGCCCGCGTTATTACCAGATGGTGGCGGTGAACCGTACGGTTGAAGCGGTCGCCAAAGGTCAGGACCGCATTCTGCTGGTGATGGCCACCGGCACAGGCAAAACCTACACCGCCTTTCAGATTATCTGGCGGCTGTGGAAGTCAAAGCAGAAGAAACGCATCCTGTTTCTGGCCGACCGCAATATTCTGGTCGACCAAACTATGAACAACGACTTCAAACCCTTTTCGGGAGCCATGGCAAAGCTGTCGCCCAAATCCGGCGGCCTTGAGCGTAACGGCAAAAAAATAGAACAGACCCTGGCAGTAAAAAAAGGCCACGACCGGGTAAACAAGGTCGATACCTCCTACGAGATCTACCTTGGTTTGTATCAAGCCCTAAGCGGTGCGGAAGAAGCCCGTAACATCTACAAACAGTTCAGCCGCGACTTCTTCGATCTGATTATCATCGACGAATGCCACCGTGGCAGCGCCGCCGAAGACTCCGCCTGGCGCGACATTCTGAATTACTTCAGCGCCGCGACCCACGTTGGTCTCACCGCCACACCGAAAGAAACCGACGAAGTCTCCAACATCCATTACTTTGGCGAGCCGATTTACACCTACTCGCTCAAGCAAGGCATCGAAGACGGCTACCTGGCCCCCTACAAAGTGGTGCGGGTCGACTTCGACCATGACCTTAAAGGCTGGCGGCCCAGCAAAGGCCAAACCGATAAAACCGGTCAGCTGATCGACGACCGCATCTACAACCAGCGCGACTTCGACAAGAAAATCGTGATGGAAAAGCGCACCGAACTGGTCGCCGCCACCATCACCGAATTCCTGCAGAAAACTGATCCGATGCAGAAGACCATCGTGTTCTGCGACAACATCGACCACGCCGAGCGTATGCGTCAAGCACTGGTGAACCTCAACCCCGAACAGGTACGCAAGAACCGCAAATACGTCATGCGTATCACTGGCGACGAGCAGGAAGGCAAAGCCGAGCTGGATAACTTTATCGACCCCGAATCCCCCTACCCGGTGATTGCCTGCACCAGCAAACTGATGACCACCGGCGTCGATGCCAAAACCTGCAAACTGGTGGTGCTCGACCAGCGCATCCAGTCGATGACCGAATTCAAACAGATCATTGGTCGCGGCACCCGCATCGACGAAGAATACGGCAAGTTCTGGTTCACCATTCTCGACTTCAAAAAAGCCACCGAACTGTTTGCTGATGAAAAATTCGACGGCCTGCCAGAACAGGTTTACGTCCCACCAGAAGGCGGCACCATCGTCCCGCCGGAAAACCCGGGTGATGACGAGGACGGTGACGAAACCGAAAACCCCGACCAACCCGGCATAGGTGAAGACAACGGCGGTTATACAACCGGTGGCTCAGACACAGGTCATGGCGGAACAGGAGGAAATTGGGGTGACGGTGAAGAAAACGGTGGTGATGGCGAACCACCGGTCAAATTCTTCGTCAACGACGTCGAATTCAAAAAAATCGACCAGCGCGTCCAGTACCTCGACGCCAACGGCAAACTGATTACCGAAAACCTCACCGACTTCACCCGCAAATCGGTACAGGGCCAGTACGCCACCCTCAACGACTTTATCAACCGCTGGCACAACGCCGACCGCAAACAGGCGGTACTCGACGAACTCGCCGCCCAGGGCATCTTCTGGCAAGACCTCGCCGACCAACTCAAAGACAGCCTCGGTGACGAACCAGACCCGTTCGACGTGATTCTGCACATCGTCTACGGCCAACCGGCGCTGACCCGCAAACAACGCGCCAGCAACGCCCGCAAGCGCAAGGACGTGTTCAGCCGTTATCAGGACTCCGCCCAGGCCGTACTCGATGCCCTGCTCGACAAATACGCCGACAACGGCATCGCCTCCATCGAAGACATCAAAATCCTGCGCCTGCCACCGTTCGACCAGCTCGGCACTGCGCCGGAACTGGTCAAAGCCTTTGGCGGCAAACCCGGCTACCAACAAGCCCTGAAAGAACTCGAAGATCAGCTTTATCAGGATGACGTCAGCTAATCAAAGCCGGATAATCTCCTGCTTTTCTTTCAGGGCCTTCTGTCAGGTGTCCTGAATTGCATCCGATCAGACACGATATCTGGCGCCACATACTCGCCCTGCCCAATAAAACCAACATCGTAGGGTGTAATAGCATTGCACCGGAACAACAGCACAAGAGACCCCCATGAGCATCAGCACCGTTATCAAATCCATTCAGGACATCATGCGCAAAGACGTCGGCGTCGACGGTGACGCCCAACGTATTGGCCAGTTGGTATGGATGCTGTTCCTGAAAATCTACGACGACCGCGAGCAGGAATGGGAGCTGTTTGATGACGACTACGTTAGCCCGTTGCCCAGTGGCCTGCGCTGGCGTAACTGGGCCGCCGACCCGGAAGGCATCACCGGAGATGAACTGAAGAATTTTATCGACGGCATTTTGTTTCCGGCGCTGCAAACTCTGGACGTAGCCGATGATCCGCGCAAGGCTGTGATTCGCAGCGTCTTTGAAGACGCCTACAACTACATGAAATCCGGCCAGCTGTTGCGACAGGTGGTCAACAAGATTCAGGAAGGGATCGACTTCAACCAGTCCCAACAGCGCCATGCGTTTGGGGATATGTACGAACAAATCCTGCGCGATCTGCAAAGTGCCGGTAATGCCGGTGAATTCTACACCCCGCGTGCCGTCACCGAATTTATGGTCAACCGGGTTGATCCCAAACTGACCGAAACCGTGCTCGACCCCGCCTGCGGTACGGGTGGTTTTCTGACCTGTTCAATTGAGCACAAGCGCCAGCACTACGTGCAAACTCCCGATGATGAGCAGCAGTTACAAACCAGCATTTTCGGCTGGGAGAAAAAGCCGCTGCCGCACCTGCTTGCCACCACCAATATGATTCTGCACGGTATTGAAGTACCGAGTCAGATTCGTCACGACAACACCTTGCAGCGACCTTATCGCGATTGGGGCAAGAGTGAACGAGTGGATGTCATCGTTGCCAACCCGCCATTTGGTGGCACTGAAGAAGACGGTATTGAAAACAACTTCCCGGCGGAGCTGCGTACCCGCGAAACCGCTGATCTGTTTATGGCGCTGTTTATTCGCTTGCTGAAAGAGGGAGGCCGCGCCGCTGTGGTGCTGCCCGATGGTTTCCTGTTTGGTGAAGGCATGAAAACCCGCCTGAAAGAACGCCTGCTGAGCGAGTGCAACCTGCACACCATCGTGCGCCTGCCCAATGGGGTGTTTAACCCGTATACCGGCATCAAAACCAACCTGCTGTTCTTCACCAAAGGCCAGCCGACCCAACACATCTGGTACTACGAACACCCGTACCCGGAAGGCTACAAGAGCTACAGCAAAACCAAACCGATGCGGTTTGCGGAATTTGCTACTGAAATCGACTGGTGGGGCACCGAAACCGACGGTTTTGCCAGCCGGGTTGAAACCGAACAGGCCTGGAAAGTCAGTCTTGAAGAGATTCAAACCCGCAACTACAACCTGGATATCAAGAACCCACACGTTGGCGAGCAGGTCAGTCACGACCCGGACGAACTGCTGGCGCAATTCCAGCAACAGCAGCAAGACATTCAGCAACTGCGTGATCAGCTAAAAACGATATTGGCCGAAGCATTAACAACTCCTGCGGATAACGGGGAGCCATCGTCATGACTCAGCAAAACGGCATCAATGAGTTGGCTGCCACTTACCAGACCGGGCAAGGCGAACCTTCGGAGCTACCAGCGCTTTCGGACACCCCAGCGAGACAAAGCCCGGCCAACAGCGACCCGGTTGAACAACTGCTCGCTAATCTTGATCTGTGGGCCAGCACGGTGACGGAAAAGAAAGCGGGTGGCCGAGGCCGAGGGTCTAAAAAGGGCACCGAACTCACCGGCATAAAAAAACTGCGCGAGCTGATACTGGAACTGGCGGTACGCGGCAAACTGGTGTTGCAAGACCCGGCGGATGAACCCGCCAGCGAACTGCTCAAACGGATCGAGGCGGAAAAAGCCCAACTGCTCAAAGACGGCAAAATCAAAAAGCCCAAGAAACTGCTGCCGGTGAGTGACGATGAACAGCCATTTGAACTGCCGGAGGGGTGGGAGTGGGTTCAGCTTGCTAAGATTGTCATGCTTGAAAATGGAGATAGAAGTAAGAACTACCCAAACAAGTCGGCACTCGTCGAAGAAGGTATTCCATTTGTCAATGCGGGTCAGCTCGATTCAGGGATAGTTTCAAAACATGAACTCTGCTTCATCACTGAAGAGAGGTTCAACATCCTAAGAGGTGGAAAATTTACAGATGGAGACATTCTTTTCTGCTTACGAGGCTCACTTGGAAAGAATGCTCTTGTTAAAGATTTCGGAATCGGCGCAATTGCATCTTCACTCGTAATCATCCGGCCTTACGTTGGGGGCCTGCAGAACTTCATGATGAAGTTTTTAAACTCACCAGAAACTCTGCGACAAATAAAGCTCTACGATAACGGAACCGCCCAGCCAAATCTTTCAGGCGCTGACCTCGGGAAATTTCTATTGCCACTTCCCCCACTTGCGGAGCAGCAACGCATCGTCGAGCGGGTCGATCGGCTAATGGCCCTGTGCGATCAACTGGAACAGAGCTGCCAGCAGCAGCTGGATAACCACCAGCAACTGGTCGACACCCTGCTGGCGGAACTCACCACCACTCCCCCGTCACCGGCATGCGACTCAACCCAGGCCCTGTCTGATAGCGCAGCCGCAACCGCAACCTCAACCTCAACGACAGCCACAAGCGCCGGGCCAGACGCACCAGAACACAACAGCGCCTGGCAGCGTATCCACGACCAGTTTGACCGCCTGTTCTCCGGCGCGATTCAAACCACCCTTCGACAAGCTCAGGGTGACCGGGAATTAACCGCTCCGGCTGAGAATGGTAGGTTGGGCCCCGCCCAACAAGCGCAGCCAACAACCGACGCTCACCCTATCCTCGTCGGCACCGGCAACAGCGACTGGGCCATCGACCGCCTTAAGGAAACCATCCTGCAACTCGCCGTTATGGGCCGACTGGTGGAACAGAATAAAAACGACGAACCCGCCAGCGCGCTGCTCAAACGCATCGAAGCGGAAAAAGCCCAGCTGGTCAAAGACGGCAAAATCAAAAAGCCCCAAATTCTTACCGTTGAAAACAGCCTATCAATAACCCCACCGAGTGACTGGGAAGTTGTTCTCTTAAACGAAGTAGCCTTCGTTACCAAATTGGCAGGGTTCGAGTATACAAAGTACTTGTCTTTACAAGATGATGGCGAAGTACCTGTTATCCGAGCACAAAATGTTAGGCCATTTAATCCGGATCTAACGAACCTAAAGTTCATAGATGCAGCTACATCCGAGCTCCTAGAACGCAGCGCCATTACGCAACCTTGTTTGTTGGTAACATTTATCGGAGCAGGAATTGGTGATGTGTGTGTTCTAGCTAAAAGCCGGAGATATCACCTTGCACCAAATGTCGCCAAAATCGAGCCTTATGGAACATTGAACTTACGCTTTTTGAATTTCTTCCTTGCAAGCCCCTCGGGCCAAATTGAATTATTCAAATCCATGAAGTCCACTGCACAGCCAAGCCTATCAATGACGTCGTTGAGGGAAATGTGGATGCCAATCCCCCCACTCGCAGAGCAACAACGCATCGTCGAGCGCGTCGATCAGCTATTTGCCCTCTGCGACCAGCTTAAAGCCAAACAGCAAGACGCCAACCAGACCCAGCAGCAGCTAACCGAAGCGCTGGTGGAACGGGCGCTGGGGTAGGTGACTTAATCATGCCCAAACAACGTGAACCCAACCCGCAAATTCCCGGTGTAGAACTACCTGACCGCTTTAGCGACTTTATCGTTTACGTGGACGAAAGTGGCGACCACAGCTTGCAGAGCATCAACCCGGAATACCCGGTCTTTGTGCTGGCGTTTTGTTTGTTTTACAAAAGTCATTACACCCACAAGGTTGTTCCTGCTTTACAGGAGCTGAAGTTTGATTGCTTTGGTCATGACCTGGTTATTTTGCACGAGCATGAGATTCGCAAGGAAAAAGGCGACTTCAGAGTATTTGAAAGTCGCCAGCAGAAAAACGGCTTCCTGAATCGCCTGACTCATATTATCGACGACAGTAATTTCATCCTGATCAGCTGTGTGATTGATAAATATCGGCTAAAAGAAGTGCACTCTCAGGGCAATTCTTATCACATCGCTTTGGGTTACTGCCTGGAAACGCTATTTGAATTCGTGTCTGAGAAAGGCCAACAGGCATTGGACACTCATGTGGTGGTGGAAATGCGGGGCAGAAAAGAAGATACCTGTAGTGGTCAACTGATTCCGGACACGGTTTTAAGTTTTTCTTCTGCAGCATGAGGACTGATCCCATCATTCGCAGTATGTGGCCGTTGTTGGTTGTA
>PBNY01000070.1 GCA_002723385.1 Oceanospirillaceae bacterium
GCATCGCTATTATACGCGCCACTCGGTATTCACCGACGTTCAGATTTGCGTCTATAGCTCAGTTGGTTAGAGCGCTACCTTGACATGGTAGAGGTCCCCAGTTCGAATCTGGGTAGTCCTACCAAGCATTTCTACTGAAAAATCAGCAACTTAGAAGCCGACTTGATTGTCGGTTTTTTTGTTTCTCCCGCCTGAAAACCCCTCTGTGCCTTAATTGTGCCCAAAACGTGCGAAAAAACGGTTTTTCGAATCGTTTGTTATTTAGCCAAATTGACCTCTACCTCAGTGCCTACGACCATTTGATTGTTTCTTTTCATTCATGAGTACTATCTTCACCCTGCCTTCAATCCAGCGCCCTGAGGATTTACACCAGAATCACCGCTTGCCTCAAAAAGCGGATTTTGGGCACGCTGTTGGATTCATTGCTTGAAATTTCAAGTATCAAGAACGTCAGGTTTTACAGGAGCTCAAGAGCAGCTCAGGGCACAAACTACTCGGGTTTGGGCACACCAACAGCAATTCCCCTATTTTCATGTTTTGCGGAATTTGTAGTCATCCAAGGTAAAGGTCGCTGACCGCTACCGGAGGTTGTTCCCGGTTTTGAACTGGGTTTTGATTTCTATTTGGGAACAAGAAGAGAAGCGAGCGATGTTACTGTTCAAATTGCGCTGTGTGAGTTCTTTAATTGTGAGATTGGAGAAATTACGGAGCAGGTAAGAGGCCTGACAGTGATCCCTCACTGCCAGATTAGCGCTCACTCATACAACGCCTCAACTAATCGCCACGACGACTCAGCCGGAGTTAGCTACCCCGGCTTTCGCCGGGGTATGACAATTATTTGCTAACTTTGTTATCTCGGCGGTGGACCCACTGATACAGCACCGGAAGTACGAGCAAGGTTAAGATAGTTGAAGAGATAATCCCTCCAATCACAACTGTCGCGAGTGGTCGTTGAACCTCTGCACCGGTACCGGTATTCAGTGCCATCGGCACAAACCCCAAACTTGCGACAAGTGCCGTCATTAAGACTGGCCGTAGTCGGATCATGGCTCCGTCTACGATGGACTGGGTCAATTCTCCCGTCTCATGCCAAAGTTGACGTATGAAAGCGAGCATCACCAGACCATTCAAAACGGCTACGCCTGATAAGGCAATGAACCCAATGCCAGCAGAGATAGATAACGGCATATCACGTAAATACAGTGATAACACGCCACCAGTGAGCGCGAGTGGCACACCACTGAAAATAATCAATGCGTCTTTCAGTGATGCAAAGGCCATGACCAGCAAACCCAAAATCACCATCAAAGTGAGTGGCACCACAAGGGATAGACGCTGACTGGCCGATTCCAACTGTTCAAAGGTGCCGCCGTAATCTAACCAGTAGCCTGGAGGGATATCGGCTTGTTCGTGAATTTCCTTTTTTACCTCACTAACAAAACTTCCCAGGTCTCGCCCGCGCACGTTTGCGGTTACCACAACACGTCGTTTCCCATTTTCTCGACTAATTTGTGCTGGAGAAGGTGCAATACTGAGAGTCGCCACTTCTTCCAGAGGTACGTAGTCGCCGTTGGGAAGAGGAACAGGTAAGGATTTCAGTCCTTCGATATCCCGTCTGAGCAACTCGGGAAGACGCACGATTAGCTCGAAGCGACGATCTCCTTCGTATAAAACACCCGCTGATTCGCCGCCTATTGCTGCAGCAATCCAATCCTGTAGTTGAATCACATTCAAACCATGGCGACCGAGTGTTTCTCGTTTGGGACTCACTGACAAGGATGGCAACCCCTCCACTTGCTCCATTCGGACATCGGCAGCGCCTTCAATCTTGCTTACAACCTGTAGGATGTCTTTTGCGGTAAGGGTCAGTTGGTCCAGGTCATCACCAAATATTTTTATTCCCAGATCTGCTCGCACACCCGAAATGAGTTCGTTAAAACGCATTTGTATGGGTTGAGTGAATTCATAATTATTACCGGGTAGTTGCCACAGTGCTTCTTCTATTTCTTCAAGTAATTCATTCTTTGTTTTTGATGGTTCTGCCCATACATTCCTGGGTTTTAGAATCACAAAAATATCAGCAATACTTGGCGGCATAGGATCAGTGGCTACTTCTGGTGTGCCTATTCGAGCAAAGACTTTATCGACCTCCGGAAACGCTTTAATGCGCTGTTCCAGAACCTCCTGCATTTCGACAGATTGTTCCAAGCCTGTACCGGGTATGCGTAGCGCTTGAAGAGCAATGTCACCTTCGTTTAACTGCGGCACAAATTCTGATCCTAGAGTGGTCGCCAGCCAAATGCTGAACGCCACAAGGAGAGCTGCACCTGATACGACCACCCAGCGAAACTTGAGTGTGGCAAGCAGTAACGGACGATAAACAGATTTGGCTGCGCTGATGACGACGCTTTCTTTTTCACTAATTTTTCCATTCATAATCACCGCGACGGCTGCAGGAACCAGCGTTAACGACAATATCATGGCAGAAATTAGCGCCATCACGACGGTCGCAGCCATCGGGTGGAACATTTTTCCTTCAACGCCAGTCAAGCTAAATATCGGGATGTAGACGATGGTAATGATGGCGACACCGAACAGGCTTGGACGTATCACTTCAGAAGTCGCTTCAAATACCGTATTCAGTCGTTCACGAAGATCTTGCCGTCCACTCTGATGCTGTGCTTCAGCCAAGCGTCGAATACAATTTTCAACGATAATTACAGCACCATCGACAATCAAACCAAAATCGAGCGCTCCCAAGCTCATTAAATTGGCAGACACGCCTGTTTTTACCATGCCCGTTATCGTCATCAGCATCGCCAAAGGAATGACTGCAGCGGTGATAAGTGCAGCACGTATATTCCCCAGCAATACAAATAACACAACAATAACGAGTAGCGCGCCTTCCAATAAATTTTTGCTTACCGTCTTAACGGCTTTATCAACCAGGCTTGTGCGATCGTATACCGCTTCCGCAATAACGCCTTCTGGCAACGAAGCTTGTATATCCGCCAGTTTAAGCGCGACATCTCGTGCCACTGTCCGTGAGTTTTCGCCAATCAACATCATGGCGGTTCCCAGCACTGTCTCCACACCATTTCGCGTTGCGGCACCGGTACGGAGCTCCTTGCCTATCGCAACTTCTGCAACATCATCTATTTTGACGGGCACGCCATCATTTTGTTTGATGATGACCTGACGAATCTCTTCAATCGTGGCTAATTGACCTTGAGAACGTACCAATAATTGTTGGCCATTGGCTTCGATGTAGCCGGCACCTCGGTTATCGTTATTTGACCGTAAAGCATCGGCAACATCTTCGAGACTGACCTGATGGTATAAAAGTTTTTCCGGGGTTGGCATCACATGGTATTGCTTGTTGTATCCGCCAATACTGTTAACCTCGATCACGCCTTTAACTTGTGCTAATTGGGGCTTGATGATCCAGTCCTGAATTTCTCGTAGGGCCGTGGCTGTATACGGCTCACCGTTGCTCATTCGCGCAGACGAATTCGCTTGGACTGTATACATAAATATCTCACCAAGGCCCGTTGATATGGGGCCCATCTCCGGCTCCAGCCCGGCAGGCAACACACTTTTAATCGCACCAAGCCGCGCATTAATCAGGTTTCTGGCGAAATAGATATCCGTGCCTTCTTCAAATACCACCGTGACTTGAGATAAACCATAGCGAGATAAAGAACGCGTGTGCGAAAGCTTGGGCAAGCCGGCAAGAGCCGTCTCAACGGGATAGGTGATCCGTTGTTCCGCCTCCAGAGGCGAATAGCCTGGTGCCGAGGTATTAATTTGTACCTGTACATTGGTGATATCCGGTACTGCATCGATGGGAAGTTTTTGATAACTCCACACGCCAATACCAACAATCACCAAAATAAAACTTAAAAATAGAAAACGCCTCTCTATCGCGAGGCGCAAAATTGATTCAATCATAATGCACCCCTAGCCGTCGTCTTCAGCTTCGGATTTCAAAATATCCGCTTTGATTAAGTAGCTATTTTCTGAAACATATTCGGCCCCATGTTCCAGCCCTGAAACAACCTCAATGAAATTGTCGTCGGATTTCCCTAGTACCAGAGGCGCGAACTCATAAGCTTCACCTTCTTTAACAAACACGCCTAATCGTTCCCCCAATTCTTGTACGGCGTCTTTCGTCACCACCAAAGACACGTCAAATTCATTGGTATGTATTTTCCCTTTGGCAAGCAGACCTAAAGAAAGCCTTAATTCATCGTTATCAAGCTTGACGCGCGCAAGTACGTAAGGTTTATCTTCAGCCGGTATTAGGTGGGCCACATCGGAACGAATAGTCTTATCGTTGATGGTGATAGAAACAGGCTGTCCCGCGCTCACTTTTGCCTGCTTTTCCGGGTAAATACGGAACTCTATCCACACCGTATCCAAGTTGGTAATCGTCAATAACCGCCGTTGTTGTGTCGGTTCACCTGGGTTGGCGTAGCGTTGCACAATAACCCCGGATGCCGGAGCGTGTATTGGATAGCTTTTTAAGCTTTCATTTGACTCAATGGTCGCGATGCGATCACCTTTTTTAACGGTATCGCCGATTGCAACATTGACTGATTTGATAATGCCGGGGAAACGCGCATAAATTTCGTGACTGTTCTCAGGCGCTTGTGTCACGCTCCCATAGACGGTAACGGTTTGACTGATTGTCCCTGCCGTTGCTTTTGCGGTAACAATGCCTACCTTGGTAGATAACTCGTCGTTAATTCGACTGATTTCTTCATATTCATCATCATCGTCGTCATCTGCCAAGGTGGATTGAATCGGCGCTAAAACGCCAAGCAATAGAAATAGTGTGAGTAAGTATTTATTCATTGTTAGTCCTGTTTGATCCATGTATTGATGGGTCATTTAAATTGTTCAAAACGGTTTATTGAGAGATCGATGCACCGGTTAACTGTTCGATCAGTACCTGGCTTATCTGCACATTCGTGGCGGCATCAATAAGGGCTTGTTTTGTCGCGAGTAACTCTTCCTGTGCGGCGACGAGATCTTGATATCGATATCGTCCGTTTTCATACGCTTTTTTGGTTAATTGAAATGCCTTTTCCAGAGCGGGGATGGCCGTGTCTTCCATCTTCATCACAGCGTCCATGTTTTGGTTTCGCAGAGACCAAGCTTGGAAAAGTTTTGCATGCAAGCGCAGGAGGGTGTCTTGCTTGGCATACTCGATGGCGTTGCGTTCAGCGAGTGCGGCTTTAACTTCACCCCGATTTCGCTTGGATGCAAACAGTGGTATTGACAGGCCGGCGGTTAACGCAGAATCACCCGTTTCTTCAAAGCGCCTAACACCCGCACGCCAGGTAATGTCGCTACGACTATTTGTGCGCGCTAAAGTAATTTCCGCGTCTTTTATTCGTGCATCACTCGCAAACACCTGAAGAGAAGGCGATGTTTTAATGCGCGCATAAAGCTGATCGAAACTCTCGCTCTTACCAGATTCGAATAAATTTCCATTTAGGTGGTTAAATTCGGGAGATGTCTCTCCCCAAAAATGTGCCAGCAGTATTTTTTGTCGTTGAAGCTTTGAGGTCAGCGCGGCTAATTGAAGCTCCGCCCGAATGACCGCAGCCTGCGCACGCATAACCTCGGCTTCAGGTGTCGCGCCTTGCTTTGCTCGTGTTTGTACGGCCTTGAACAGTGATCGCGACAGATCCAACGAGTTGTTAGCAAGATCGATATTTGCCTGCGTTGACAAGCCTTCGATAAATACTTGGGTCAGTTGACCCAAGACATCCAATGTAGCTGCTTGCTGTTCCCAATGATTTTTATTGATTCGAGCATCTACTAGGGACATACGCGCCTTGCGCTTGCTCCCTAGTTCAATAACCGATGAGAGTTGTAGTGTGGTTTCTGCACCGTCAAACCCTTGGGTATCGCCGGATCCCGCAAAGTTTTCTACTTCGAGTTCGAGTTCTATTGCTGGACGCAAAGAGTGGGTTTGCTTTCGAGCTTCAAATATTTCAGTAGCGAAGGTGTACTGATATAGCTGCGGGTTCCGTTCTAGCGTCTGGGCAATGGCGTCTTTTAATGTAAGAGCGGGGTCAGTACTTGCATAGCTAGGAGACGCGGATATACCGGCGACCAAAACTATAGTTGACAGGCAAATCGCCCGACACCGATTAAGTGGGTTAATTCGCATAAAATGATCCTGATTAAGTCAATCTATTCCGCGTTAGCGGAGTGAACAATGTGCTTCAATTAGGATCAGGACATCGGAGGGCGTTGGAGAGGACTAGGCACTTCAGAGGAGATGCGTTTACGATAATCAGGGACGTCTGTGCGTACTTTTTGAAACGTAAAACTCAACGTTTTAACTAAAATCACGGGACAACCATGTCCATGGCAAAGGCTGCAGTGACTGCAATCGTGCTCCTCTTCAAGCGGATCAATATTTGTTTCAGGCGGATCAATCTCGCCGAGCCCAATTAGAATATTATTAATTGAAAAATTATCAGAGCCTGACTGTGTTATCTGGTCTACATCCCCCATAGCGATACTTGACTGAAAAACCGTCAATACGAGCATCAAATATATTAGGGTGGGTTTTACCATCAGGGCTGCCACTAGATTTCGATTAAAAAATACATAATAGGATGTCAAGAATTCACATTTAACTTGGGAACAATAAATATTTCTGTCTCGCCATTTAACACAAAGATGAAGTGTTCACTCTCACCAAGTTTTGTGCCGCTAACCAACCTGCCGCCATAAGCTTTTACTTGAATGGGTGCTAGTTCTATATTGCCTTTCATCAATAAATACAGGCTGTGTATCGCTGCAGGGTAAAAATGTTTTAGCCAATATTCGCGATCTTTCGATAATTGAGATTCCGAAATATTCGCAAATTGTATCGTTCGTTCCTTGCAATAGCGGAAATGCACCTCGATGGAGGAATCTATGTCTGTTGAAAAGTTTTGAAATCCTAACTTAGGTAGGTTTGAGTCCCAAAACCTTAGGGTCCAGTTATAGTCTGCGTCATTGAAATGCAGATCGGCAACATCGAGCCAATCCCCAGTATATGTGGCTGTGTTATTTAGGCGTATTTTATTGGCCTTGGCTTGTTCCTTTAAAGCATTGGTTATATCCTTGGCCGCTTGATCGAAATTGTTTGTTTTTTCCTGTACTACGGGGCTTAAATTGTCAAAAATAATGGCATTCACTGCCTTTTTTTGAGTTAAGTCCTCGATACCAATAGAAGTAATATTGTTTGGCCGATTGTTGCTAACGCAAGCGCAGAGCACGCCACTGATGAGCAATAGCATCAATGGCTTATTGGTGAGTAGTTGTCGGATTGTATTGACCATATCGCGTTTAGTTCAGTCGCAAGATGCGAACCGCCCCCCACATAACCAGGCCTGCTATTAATAGGCCGATGACCAAATCTGGCATTTGAGACCCTGTCACCGCCACTAGAACTCCCGCTGTTATCACGCCCGCATTGGCCAACACGTCATTGGCAGAAAATATCCAGCTCGCTTTCATATGGGAGCCTTGGTTTCGCGATTTGAAGATCAACAAGAGACAGGTAATATTTGCTATCAAGGCCACGGCGCCAAAGCTCATCATGAGCACCGAGACCGGTTCACTTCCATATAAAAAGCGTCTGGCAACCTCCGATAGAACACCCAGAGCAAGTGCAATCTGCAGCCAACCCGAAAAGTGAGCCGCTTTGAGTTTAAACTTGGCCGCCTTGCCCACTGCATATAGCGACACGCCGTAGACCGCCGCATCGGCGAACATATCCAGTGAGTCGGCGATAAGCCCTGTCGATTGCGCCACAATGCCCACGCCGAGCTCAAGTACAAACATGAAGGCATTAATGGCCAGCAGCCACTTTAATGCCTGAGCCTCCCGCGTTTCATTGATTGTTGTGACTTCCAAGGCAGCCTGAACCGCATTGTGATCTACTGACTCGAATGAGACCAAGCTTGCCCCGAGGCCAACAGACTTCATGGCTTTTTCCACTTTATCCGCCATATTAGGGTGATATATATGCACCTTGCGTCCGGGCAAGTCGAATTCGAAGACGACGGTTGCTTCAAAGCTAGCAAAAGCCGTACGAATCAAGTTCTCTTCGGATGGGCAATCCATCTTAGGAACGTCGAATACGCTCAGGTGGCTCATTTCAGCCTGAGCATCACTTTCTGCTTGCGATTCAGGTTGCAATGACGTGTCTTGACTGGCATTGCAACCACAAGTCTTCGAGTCTTCAGTCATAGCTGGCTCTTGTTTATACATTAATAGAAAGTGTAAACTCTGTAGTAACTATAGAGTCAAGAGGCGGGTTGAAGAAAGATGAAAATTGGTGAGCTGGCAAAACGCAGTGGATGCTCGATCCAGACAATTCGCTACTACGAGAAAGAAGGCTTAATTTCGGCGCCTGAGCGTACCGAAGGAAACTTTCGTTTGTATAACAGTGTGGTATTAGAAAAACTGTCTTTCATCAAAAACTGCCGTGCGCTGGACCTGACCTTAAGCGAGATTAAACACCTGGTATCGTTACAAAACTCGCCGGAGACGCCGTGCGAGGCGGTAAATGAGATGATTGATACGCACCTGCTCGTTGTAGAGTCTCGTATCGAGGACTTACAAAAGCTTCATGGCGACCTCAAGCAGCTACGGCTTAAATGCGGCAACGCGAGATCGGTCGACCAGTGCGGGATATTGGGAGAGTTACTACCAAAACCCGAGCGCTCGCCAAGCGGTACAAGGAAATAGTCATGACAGATGTAGTGCAGAAGGCCGTGTTGGGTAATCGAGCAGTTTGCCCTTGAGTTCAATTGGAGAATTGAACGATTGCGCTCCCCCCAGGCGAATAGAAAATACATCTTCATTAGCACAAGTAACACGTCCACAACCGCTGAAATGCCACAAACGGGTATCAAAAACAGACAAGGCTTGTTCAATTACAGAACAGTCCTCAGAAGATACCTGACTATCCTCAGGCACCAACAAAGTCAGATCCTGTACTCGAGTCGTAAAACTGCTCTGACCAACACAATGCCAGCGGAGACTCTCATCACTGCTATCGAAGCCGACCGGAACCACGCCAAGATCCAGAACACTGCCGGGAATCTCCACCGCACACACTGCTTGCCCACCAATGGAAGCCACTACTGATAGCGCTTTTGACGGATCTTTTCGGCGGCAGATGAACTTCTGCTGGCGAACCCTCACCTTGATCAGCTTCTCACTCACCACGCTATATGCTGGACCAACGGAAGCCAGCAGCGTACGTCCTTCATGGATCGAAAGATCGAATCGATTCGAGGCGGGTAACTGGTTAACCGTCATAGACAGTTCAACCGGTAAGGTGATCTCTGTTTCCAGACACTCGGATACGGGCAGCAAAAAGTGCTCACAAGCGAGTGAGCTGCCACTGGGGGATGTCTTGCGAGCTTCTTTCGAGGCAGTCGTTAACAAGCCATTCAGAAACCCGCGCCCGGTTTCATCGTCCAGAGGAATAGGAAATGACTCCCGCCAACGAGGATAGGATCGGTCCAATTCATCGACAGGATTGGACTTTTGTTCCAGTTGATGCAAGCCCACTAGCCCGGATATTTCACGAGTAAGCCTAAGCCATTGATTTTAAAAGTAATCTTCATTTCTGTTCTTTCAGAAACGAAATTTTTAATTTTCTAAGAAAATCAATATGTTACGAGTGAAACAGTTAGTCTCATGAAATATCCGGGCTAGCGAGTAGCTGACTTCAAAAACATCGGGTTTTGGCTAATTTTTGGCTCTGCTTCCCGCAGGGCCAAAATAATCATAAAATCTCATACAAAAACACTTCAAAATCTCTTACACCTCAAAAATAAAAGAAATTATTTTTTAACAATTGGAGCGAGAATGGAATTACTTTCCCAGTATGCGCATGACTCTGGTGGATCTACCTTCACCATTTTTTTATCTATACTTTCAAATCCCGCTTCACGTAGTTTCGCCATATGAATTTCTGAAAAATTTTCGGTTTCATCAGAATAATACGTCAGAACTCCACCTTTCCTTAACAAGCGATATGCTTCAACGAAAAAGAAAAAATGATTTTTTCGAATTTCCTTCTGCGACAGCGGGTATGTGTCAAAAAGAATGCCGTCAAAATATCCTTCCGGAAAATTACTGGTTACGTTTTCCCAAAAATCTTCGTAGATGACAACCTTTGCTTCTTCAATTTTTTTCCTGTAAATACTTCTGCACTTTTTTACAACATCAGGATGACACTCAATTATCACATGCTGCTCTACGTTTTTATTCATTTCTACGAATTCAGCCGCTATTCCCATACCATAGCCAACTTCGAGAATACGACCTCCATATTTCGAGGAAATTTTAGCCAGACACCTCATATAATTGGATTGCCATTTATCCATCACATGGTGACCTGCGATAATTAATGAATCATCAGTAAAAAGTGCTTTTTCATCGCACCACACCTCTTTAGAGCAAAAACCGTTTTCTGACCGTAAGTCTTTTTCAAATTGCTTATTCATCATCCCCCCCAACCAAATAAATTATGAAGCTATTTCCGAAATAAAACCTCAGCTGTACATAGAAAACTGCTTAGTCAAACTCGCAACCTTGTCTTTTTCTCCTGCAATCCCAATACCGACAACATCTAACTCAGATGTTTTGTGTACACCTATAAAGTCTTTGTATTGATCGAAGCTATCACTAACCCGGATATTTCACGAAGGTAGATACAAGAACGGCGGTATCCCTTATGGTTCCTGTTGTCGAGACAATCACCAATGGAATTACCGCCGTGACAAAATGCTACCAGAATGCCATCTCGTTTTCCTCTCTTGATCGGCGCCAGATCGCGGCCAGTTTTACCGGCGGCGAGATCACTTCCAATGCCGGGTTTCTGTTACTGCGAGAGATTATTCAGAAAACCGGTTTGGCCAAAAAAGCTTCTGTCTGCCTCAACGACAATCGTCGACAAGCTTCTGTACAGCATCAGACAGAGACCTTGTTGACTCAACGTCTGATGGCCATTTGTGCCGGTTACGAAGACCTTAACGATCATGATCGACTCAAGCTTGATAAGGCCCTCCAGGTCGGCTGCAACCAAACAGACACGCTAGCCAGCTCACCTACCTTGTGTCGTCTGGAGCGTCAGCAAAATCGCTCAACCATGATTTTGTTGCATAAACTACTCTTGGATCAGTTCTTCGAGAGCTACTCGAAGCCCCCAAAATCCCTTGTCCTTGACTTCGATGCGACCGACATTCCCGTTCACGGAGAACAGGAACAGCGCTTCTTTCATGGTTACTACAATCATTACTGCTTTTTACCGCTTTATGTGTTCTGCGGCAGACATTTGCTGGTCAGTTATCTGCGCCATTCCCGTCAGGATGCCGCCAAACACGCCTGGGCAATCCTCTCTCTGTTGGTCAAGGCAATCCGACGACGCTGGCCTCATGTTCGCATTATATTCCGGGGGGATAGTGGCTTTTGCCGTCATCGCATGCTGGATTGGTGTGACCGCCACAACGTACGATACATCGTCGGCATTGCCCGTAACTCAAAGCTTGAAGAGAAGATCGAAGGCCCGATGGGATTGCTGGAGTCGATTTGTAAACCCGCCGGTTTAAAAGATTGCCTGTTCCGGGAGTTCCAATATCAAGCCGGGAGCTGGAAACGCTCAAGGCATGTGATTGCCAAGGTGGAATACATTGGCAAGCGCAATCCCCGCTTTGTGGTGACCAATCTGAAAGGGGATGCAGAAAGGCTGTACCGACGGCGTTACTGTGCTCGTGGCGAGATGGAGAATCGCATCAAGGACCAACAACTGGATCTGTTTGCTGACCGAACCTCCAGTCACCACTGGTGGCCGAATCAATGGCGATTACTGCTCTCCGGATTAGCTTGGGTGGTGATGGAAAAACTGCGGGAAAGCGTGAAAAACACGGAGCTTGAGCACGCAAGGGTCATGACATTAAGAGAACGACTGATCCGAATCGCATCCGTGGTCATCAGCAATACTCGCAGGATCCACTTTTTACTGCCCGAGTCGTGCCCTGATCAAACACTGTTCCGCACAGCGGCAGCCAAGCTGAAGCCTGGATAGGTGTCGAAAGTGCTGCTCCCGGCACGGAATAAAGAATGGGGTAAGGGGAAGTTATGCTCGAAATTAGATTAACACTCGATAGACCGGTATTTTAGACACCAACCTGGCGCAACAGGAAACTCATTCTTGTAGAGGCATGACTGCATGGTGGCTCGTGAAATATCCGGGCTAGCCGTCAACGACGCGCGGCAACACCTAATCGACCATCAGGTCCGAGGCGGTGATCGTCTAATTCTGGTCTGTGAGAACGCCTGCGTACTGGCCGCCTTTGTGCTGGCCGCCAGCGACCTTGATGCCTGGGTAGTGCCCGTCAATGCCCGAATGTCAGACACAGAACTCGATGCCATTCTGGACGACTGCCAACCCCGCCATGTGATCTACACCGTAGAAGCCTCAAGCGATGCCAGAAAGCACGCTGAACAACGCTCGGCCACCTTTACCCAACACCCGCTGTTGGGAGAGTTTGCCTATGGCGGCACGCTGGATTCTACCCCGGAACCAGTGTGCCAGAGAGGTCAGGATCAGATTTTTGCGATGATCTATACCTCAGGCACCACCGGAAAACCCAAGGGTGTCATGCTGACCCACAATAATGTTGCCTTCGTCGCTTCCATATCTGCTGCGAACAGAGGCCTAGGGCCAGCCAGTCGGGTATACGCAGTATTACCGATGTCCCATGCTTTTGGCCTGACCGCAGCCTGCATGGCCGGCCTGATGACAGGGGCAACAACCTATCTCGAGCCTCGGTTTAACCCAGAAGTCTGCCTCAACACCTTGCTCGAGCAGAAGATCACTATGCTGATGGGCGTGCCGCCGATGTATTCCGCGCTGATCGAGGCGATCAAAACCCGGGGACTGCGTCCGAGTAACCTGAGCCTGAGCTATCTCTCTGTCGGCGGAGCACCGCTGGACCCGGAAACCAAGAGCAGCACCGAGTCTTTTTTCGGACTGCCGCTGCATAACGGTTTCGGATTAACCGAAACCAGTCCGACGATCTCCCAGGTGCGCTTCAACGAAGGGCTGAAAGACTGTTCCTGCGGTCGCCCCAATCCCGGCGTCGAAGTCCGGTTGGTCAAGGCCGATGGCAGTGATGCAGCCATCGGAGAGATCGGCGAACTCTGGACCCGCGGGCCACATGTAATGAAGGGCTATTTCCGCAAGCCGGAGTTAACCCAAAAAGTGCTCAATGCCGAAGGCTGGTTTAATACCGAAGATCTGGCGCTACAGGATGCCGCGGGCAATCTTACCATCGCCGGCAGAACCAAGGAGCTGATTGTGCGCTCAGGGTTCAACGTCTATCCAGCCGAGATTGAAGCGGTCCTCAACGCCCATCCGCTGATCACCCAGTCAGCGGTCATCGGCATCAGCCGTCAGGGTGACGAGGAGGTGTTGGCCTATGTACAGGCCATGCCCGGGGCCGCGATCAGCGAAGAAGACCTCCATGCCTACTGCAAAGAAAAACTGACCGGTTATAAACGCCCCTCCAAGATAACCCTGATGGACGCGTTGCCCGCCAGTAACACCGGCAAACTGCTGAAAGCCCGGCTGAAAGAGATGGCCAGATTGAGCATCCAACAGTCATAAAGCGGCCATTAATTAGCCATTCTTTCGTTGTAGCCTGCGGCTTGCTGATTGCCACTTTAGTAAGAAAGAATAACTAGGAGTGATAATTTGGACACTGTATTAGAGATATCCAACCATATTATTGAACACCCGGTTCGCTGGGGTGACATGGATGCACTCGAACATGTCAATAACACGGTTTACTTCCGTTATCTTGAAGAAGCTAGGATCAACTACTTTATAGATTCTGGTATTAGAAGCGTGGTGAATGAGTTAGGCATCGGTTTTATTTTGTCTTACATCGATTGTAAATTTAAGTTCCCCGTCACCTACCCAGACACTATTCGTATCGAAACACGAGTCACAGAACAGCAGGCGGACAGATTCACTCTCCATCAAACAATTTATAGCAAAAAACACTCGATGATAGCCGCCGAAGGTACCAGTACTCTTGTGTCATACGACCACCAGAAAAAACAGAAGGCTGAGCTTCCCGCTGCGGCAATAAAAATATTATCTAACGGACATGAGAATTCACAACATTAAGGAAACAAAAGCCAGGTTGTTGATTCCTTAGTTTATGAATCATGATTGCCATTCACTCATAAAACGATCGACCACCTCTATCCAGCCAACAGGACAGCAGAACCGATGAACAGGCCCTCTTCAACCCTCTCCGCCCTGTTACTGCTGCTGGTGATGACCGCCACCATCGCCTACAAGTTATGGGGGGGAGTCATGCCACTGGTCGTCGCCAGTGTAACCCTGCTGGCCTTTTTGCTACTACAGTGGCGATCGATCAACACCACGGGCAAAGTGATGTTAGGCGTGGCGCTGGTCTCGCTATGCCTGTTGAACTGGAGCGCCAGTCCCCTGCAGATCGCCACATCCGCATTTTCCAGGAGCAGTTTTTTCGCCACCTTTCTAGTGTCTCTGTGCTTTCTAAGACTGGCGGCCAAACACTCACTAATGGTCAAACGTTGCGGCAAGCTGGTGGTCAACCAGCCACCCGCGCTACGCTATGGGGTTATCTCCTATGCGGGGACCCTGTTTGGCACGGTATTGAGCTTCGGTGTGGTCCACCTGATCGGCCAGATCATCGACAAGGGCAACAGCCTGGATGCGGCGGGCGGTAGCGTCCGAATACAGAACATTCGTCGGCAACGCATGAGTCTGGCGCTGCATCGTGGTTTTTCGGTACTGCCCCTGGCCTCCCCTTTTTCTATCACCATGGCATTAATGCTGGCCACGATTCCCGGCCTTGAATGGCAATCACTGCTGCCCATGGGGCTGACAACAGCCGTGATGCTGATTGGGCTCGGATGGGGGTTCGATTATTTCAACAACCCCAAGCTGGCGCCCATTGATGCCCAATATCGAGGCCCAGACCTGAGTTGGCTCCCTGCACTGCAATTTGCCGGACTGATTCTGGCTATCTTCAGCGTGGCCGCGCTGCTAGCACAGATGACGATCCTAAGTCTGCCACTGGCCATTTTGATGATCAGCCCTGTCGTTGGAATACTCTGGTTAACCTGGGGACGCCGCACTGCGGACACCTCCGTTGCATGCCGGCGCACCACACATATCCTCAGACAGCAACTCCCCGCGGAGCTTAATGGCCTGCGTTCAGAGATAGCAATTCTGAGCGGGGCCAGTTTTATCGGTGTAATCATCGCCGACCTGATCCCTCAGCACCAACTGGTACAGCTGGTGCAAACGCTGGGCCTAACCAGCGCTCCGCTGGCGATTGTTGCCTGCGCGCTAATCCCCCTGTTTGCGCTCACCGGTATAGGGCCGATCGTGACCGTCACCGTGATTGCCTCGACCCTAAGCAGCACAACCGCCTTCCAACTGCCGCCGGAACTGCTGGCGATTGGACTGATGTCAGGCTGGGCGCTGGCCATGAACTCGTCCCCGATATCGCTTTCCGCACTGATGGTCAGCAATACCACCGGATGCTCAACCCGAGACCTGACCCTAAATTGGAACGGCCGGTACTCTTTGGTCAGCTTTGTCTGTATCAGCCTGTGGCTGCTACTGCTAAGTACAACGCTGACTCTGTAGGCATATAGAGAGAAGCAACATACTGAGTATAAATAGTTCGAGCACCAAACAGGCTGCCTTAACCACTAGGTAACCCTGGTGTGACTTCAACTAAAGAGGTACGACAATGAATGCCTGGAAGCACAAACCCCAACCCCCGTTTAACGATCATCTGGGAGTGAAGATTGACGAGTGGCAGGAGGGTCGGGTGCAGTTAAGCGTCAACATCCAGCCGGAACATTGCAATAGCCAGAACTCCCCCCATGGCGGTTTCGTTTGTGCCCTGATCGATATCGCCGGCGCCTTGGCTGGGGTCTACTGCCCCTACCCTGATCGTCGGCGCCAGGCTTCAACCCTATCCCTTAATACCAGTTTTACCGGCCTGCCAAAAACCAAAACCCTGAAAGTCATCGGTCAGGTCACCAGTCGCGGCAGAAAGGTGTATTACTCCAGGGTCGAGGTGAGCGATACCCAAGGAACGGTAATTGCTACAGGGCAGATGGTTTTACGCTATAGAGGGGGCAGCGAAACCTTGGAGGGTTTACCTATTACACCAGAGACGGCGGCCAACTAACGCTTATCCATAAGCACAGAGAATCACTGCAATACATTCGCGTCTCTCATACATCTATATATCAAAGTTTTATATTCTGATAGAACCCCTGACCCGGCGCATGCCACCCACGAACGATGCGGCAGATAGACGCTCGCTGTCCCGAAGGAGCATAGCTCCTGTGAATCAGGACGGTTTTGTAGGAGCAGGGCTCCCAGCGATCTCGTCATTTTTTGTGCAGCAACAGCTAAAGGATCGCCCGCAGGCAGGCTCCCAGGGTGCGATCTGTTGGATCGCTAACCAGCTAGCGCATATAGAGTCCTAAGGGGTCTTGATCCGCTGCAGTCTCTGCCTCCCCGAGGGGCTATCTGCCTTTACGGTAGCGGCTTCCTTTAGCAGGCGGATCGTTAGGCGCACCGGCAAAACATTGCGCCAAGGCCATCCAGCGCTCGGCAACCGGACCTACCAGATTGAGGGAGGTGTCGGCAGTGTTTCGGGTCTGGGTGACAACTTGACAGAATTCAACTGCACTACCCTCAACCTTGTTTCCCTGTAGTGGTCTACTAATCCCGGACACCCAGATAGGTGGTAACCTTGCCACCAGAGAGGTGTTCAATGAAAAGACAACGTCGTTCCTTTACCCCCGAGTTCAA
>PBNY01000071.1 GCA_002723385.1 Oceanospirillaceae bacterium
CCACGGAGCGCAGCCCGGCGCGATCCATCAACTCAACGGCGGTAACCGGTGTTTCCGACAAGGCCGTTACGGCTTTGCTGGTTTGCTCAATGTCGGCAAACATCAACAGCGCCGATGCCTTGTGGACATGTTCCTCAACGGTGCGATACACCACTTCGGAAACAAAACCCAGAGTGCCCTCGGAACCGACCATCAGACGCATCAGAATATCGATCGGGTCTGCGTAATCGAGGAACGCATTGAGGCTGTAGCCGGTGGTGTTCTTGATGCGGAATTTCTTCTCGATGCGGCCACGCAGAACGGCGTTGTCCGCCACGGCCAAACGCATGTCCTCAAGCGCCTGTACCAGCTCGGTATGAGTCTCCCTGAAGCGGGCACGAGACTCTTCACTGGATGTATCCAGCAAGGTGCCATCTGCCAGCACAACACGCATGGAGTCCACAGTTTTGTAGCTGTTTTGCGCGGTGCCGCAGCACATGCCAGAGGCATTATTGGCAACGATGCCGCCCACCTGACAGGCGTTGATCGACGCCGGATCCGGCCCGATCTTGCGCTGAAACGGCATCAGCTTGCGGTTGGCATGGGCACCAATAACGCCCGGCTGCACACGTAGCTTGTCGCCGTTATCCAGAACTTCCATCTCTTTCCAGCCCGGCCCCAGTTTGACCAGCACACCGTCGGTTACGGCCTGCCCCGACAAACTGGTGCCAGCAGCACGGAAAGTAACGTGCACACGGTGCAGATGCGCCAGTCGCAGAATCTCGATCACTTCGGCTTCGGTATTCACCTCCACCACGATGGCCGGAATCAGACGATAGAAGCTGGCGTCGGTACCCAGCGCCAGTGTCCTCAACGGATCGGTAATCGGACGCTCGTCATCAATGGTTCGAGCGATGTCTTTCAGAAAAGCCTTATAGTTCGGTTGCATGTTGTTCAGCCTTGGACGCCTTTCCTCCTGAACGACGCCCCGATTATTGTTATGAAAACTGCGGGAAGGGAAATCAGCGCGCTACCAGCAAGACCACCAGCTCTTTCGGGCCATGGGCGCCATAAGCCAGCGTCTGCTGGATATCTGCGGTTTTGCTGGGACCGGAGACCAGCAGCAGGTTGGTTGGCATTCCCCCTTGCCAGCGTTGCTGCTCAACCAGGGTCTGGAAACTGGCGGTCAGATCGTCTTCAAACACCAGCGCAATGTGCAGCGGCGGCACCAGCGACAACTGACGCGGTTCCTGCGGGCCGGTTTCCAACACCAGTGAGCCGGTTTCAGCCAGGCCCCCAGCGGCGCGAGTGAAGCCTGCCTGGGTATTGGCGAACAGCCGATCCAGTTCTTCAGCATCACGGTGATCAATCGCCTGATCAGCCACCGCGACGTCGACCGGTGACCGGGTGGCGGACATCACGGCCTTGAGGGTCGCTGCGTCTTCCGAGGTACCAATCGCCAGATGCTCTACCTTGTACTGTTCGAGCACATCCAGCACCGCCTGGGGCCAGCTTTGTCCGGCTTCCACCAGACGCACATCCGCATGGTTGGCCTCCAGCAGCTCGGTGAAACGTGCTCGCCATTGATCACGCGGCAAGGTGGGTAACGGCGGCAGTTCGTCGCGTTGCGCCGGATTGTTCTGGTTAGCCAACCCCTGTTTGAGGCGATCCAGAATGAAATTACGGGCATTCAAGCTCATGGATACGTTCCTCAATCGTCAGGCTGGTCAGGAATACCGGCTGCCCTGGCCAGTTGATGCAGGTTTTTGGCAGCGGGTTTTGGCGTTGAACGGGTTTCGGTCCAGGGACCGATTTTCGATGGCATCAATCCGCGTCCCATGGCCAGTGCATTGGTCGAAAAGCGGTACAGGAATGGCACCTTGTGAACGGTACTCCAGCCTTTCCAGATCAGGGCTTCGGTCAGATGACGCTGGGTTCCTGCACCCGGAACGCGCTCATCCCCCACACCGACGTTGCGATGGGGCTTGACGGCTTCCGCACGCAGGTTGCGAATCAGATCGGGCAGCGGAATACGAACCGGACAGGCTTCCCCGCAAGCGCCGTTCAGTGAACAGGCGTTGATCATATCGCCATTTTCCGCCAGTCCACCGGCGGAGCTGAGCTGCGGCGTCACCACCTGGCCGATGGGACCAGGGTACGTTGAGCCGTAGGCATGGCCACCAACGCGGGCATACACAGGACAATGATTCATACAGGCACCGCAACGAATGCACTGCAGCGTTTGCTTCAGTTCCGGGTGGTTGAACATGCGCGAGCGGCCATTGTCCAGCAGCACCAGATGCACTTCATCCGGGCCATCCAGCTCACCTTCCTTACGCGGGCCAGAGATCATATTCACATAGGTGGTGATGATCTGACCGGTGGCAGAGCGTGGCAGCAAGGTCAGCAACTCCGGGACATCAGTGAGCTTCTCGACGACCTTCTCGATGCCGGTGATGGCGATATGAACCGGCGGCACGGTGGTACACATGCGGCCATTGCCTTCGTTTTCGACCAGCAACAGCGTGCCGGTTTCTGCGATGGCCATGTTCACACCCGAGATGCCCGCATCGGCAGTGCGGAATTTCTCGCGCAAAATGGCGCGTGCGTTACCAATCAGGTCATCCACATCCTCGGTATAAGGCACCGCTTCGCCATCGGGCGTCGTAGCGCGGGTGTGCATCAGGCGAGCGATCTGCTCCTTGTTCTTGTGGATGGCGGGCATGATGATGTGAGACGGCGTTTCCTTACCCAGCTGAACCAGGTACTCGCCCATGTCACTTTCAAGGCACTCAATGCCGTGCTGTTCCAGATAGTGATTCAGCTCGATCTCTTCACTCACCATGGATTTGCCCTTGACCACGGTGCGAGCGTTGCGACGTTCCAGAATCTTGTGAATGACGTCGTTGGCCTGCTCGGCGGTTTCAGCCCAGTGCACATGGACGCCATTGGCGGTCAGGCTGCGTTCCAGCTGCTCCAGCAACTCCGGCAGTTTCGAAAGGCTGCGCTGACGCGCGGCTTCACCCCGATCACGCAGGGCTTCCAGTTCGTCAGAATCCGGGAACACCGCCTTGCGCTTGCCCATCAGGAAGTCGCTGGCGCCACGAAAGCTCTTCCGCAGCGTGTCGTTTTCCAACGCCATTTGGGCGCGCACCTTGAAGTGACGCTGCTGCATATCCGCGAAATCGTGTTCTTCCTGATCAACAACGGACTTCAGCTCAATAAATTGCGGGTTGTTGCTCATGACTGACCCTCTTTTGTCCCTTCGGCCCCTTCAAGACGACGGCGCACAAAGCTGGCGATGTGTTCGGTGGGAATGGACTTGCATTCGCCCTTCCGAGCCAGCTCATCCAGAGTGCCACCGATGTTCATCAGACATCCGCAATCGGCGCTGACGATCACATCGGCGTCGGTCGCCGCCATATAGCGGGCCTTGTCATCCGCCATGGCAGCGGAAATCGCTGGCTGTTTGACCGCAAACGTACCGCCGAAGCCACAACATTCAGTGACACGCTCAGGCTCAACCACCCGCACACCAGACAGCTCCCCCAGCAACGCCTTGTGCTGCTGTGCCACCTTCATGCCGCGACGCGAGCTACACGAGGTATGCAAGGCCGCTTTAGTGGTCTGACCTTTGTCCTCAAGTGATACATTCAGTACGCTGACCATAAACTCGGTGAACTCATAAGTACGCGCGGCCAATGCCTTCGCCGCTGCTTCTTCCGGGTACCCGGCAAACAGATCCGGGTATTCCTGATGAACCATTCCCGCACACGACCCCATCATCACAACAACCGGGATGTCTTTGGCAAAGGCTTCCAGCTGCTGACGGGCAACATCCCTGGCTTCGTCTTCATACCCGGAGTTATACGCAGGCTGACCGCAGCACGTCTGGGATTGAGGAAAAACTACCTCAACTCCCTGAGCACGGATCACTTCAATAGCATCCATCCCTGCCTGAGGATAAAAGCTGTCCACCAGGCAAGTTCCCAGCAGATACACCTGGCTGGGCTTGTCCGGGTAGCGGCGTCCAGATTCGCTGGACACCAGGGGCGATTGAGACATGACGCCTCCCATTCAAAATCGGTGGTTGTGGTTTTTATTCTGGTTTTGGTAGACAGATGACGCAGCCGTACAAGCAAATAACCGGTTGCATTTTTTTAAATTGGTATTACCATTTACCCAAAATGTAGAAACAAAATTAGCCGTTTGACCTTCACAGGTCAAGTACTGATCACTTTGGTGGTCAGTAATGTCATATGCGGCAATGGGGAAATCAGCAGAAGTCGGGGCAGCAAACATGACGAGCGAGGCGATTCAGAGCAAAAAGATTTCGGACATCATCGCTGAGAGACTGGAAAGCATGATTCTGGAAGGCAGCCTGGAACCGGGCCAAAAGATGCCACCGGAGCGCGAACTGGCGACCCAGTTTTCCGTCTCACGCCCGTCCGTCCGGGAAGCGCTGCACAAGCTGGAAGCCAAGGGGCTGGTAACCCGCAAACAGGGTGGTGGCACCTTTGTGTCGTCAGAACTGGGGATGTCGTTTGTTGATCCACTGATGAAGCTGTTTCAAACCCACTCGGAATTCAACTACGACTTGCTGGAGTTTCGTCACGCCATGGAAGAAGTCGCCGCCCACTATGCCGCCTTGCGCGCAACAGAATCCGACCACCAGCTGATCCAGCGCCGCTACGACGAATGGCTCGACGGCCACAACCGCCGTCTGGGCGCCAAAGAGGAAGCCGAGCTTGACTGGCGCTTCCACCTATCCATTGCCGAAGCCTCACACAATGCGGTGTTGCTGCACTCCATGCGCGCACTGTTCAGCCTGTTCAAACAAACCATCGCCACCAACCTGATGTACCTCTACACCGAAGAAGGCCGCCGCGACTCGATTCTGGAGCAACACAAAGCCTTGCGTGATGCCGTCATCAGCCGCGACCCCACCCTGGCGAGCAAAGCCGTCAACGATCATCTGGCGTTTGTTGAAGAGACCTTGCAACAAAGCAGTCGCTTTGAGACCAATGCCAAACGTTCACTGAGAAGAATGTCGCTGAGCAAGCCGAGATTGGGGTGAACATACAGACAATCCGGCGACCATGGGAGGTCGCCGCTGCTGAAGCAAGATAAACACGAGAGAAAGGCAGACGAGCCTGAAAAGTTCTGTATTAGCCATCCAGCCGATATTCACCCGCATCCATCATGCCTTCGAAGATACTGGCGAGTTTTTGCGGACTGATCAGAAATCCGGTCTCGCCATTTCTGGGCATGACATCAAACAGGATGTTGTCGGCAATCAGCTCAGGAATGATGTCTTCAAGGAAGTATTCCAGCGCCACCGCATCTGGCCGTCCGCTTTGCCAGATATCCAGGGCAGCGTCGCTGGCGTAGCGTTTGTAGGGCCACAAGGACATGACCCGGTGTTCCGAGGCATCACGGATCATCCAGTCTTTGCCTTCTCTGAGTGACCAGACTTCTTCCGTTTCGAAGGCTCTCAGCAGGAAGTAATCCAGCAATTCTGCGCCACGCAATTCCGGGACTGCGGCGTATTCTTCGTCGTAGGGAGTAAAGCGCATAAAACTTCCTTACTGGCAATGGCTTGTTCAGAGGTTCGTTTCTGTCCTGCACAAGACACTGTTGCAAAACCCCCGCCACAAACCCCAACCACCCCAACAGACAAGAAAGCCCGTTAATTCAAGCAGTTACAGATTCCTGAAAATCCAAGATGACCTGGAGCGGCTTCAACTTGCCGGTTTTGTCGGAAAACCGACAATGGTCTGGATGAGTTCCACCAGCTGCTCCAGCTCCTTGTCGTTCAGACCCTTGTGGGCTTTTTGAATCAGCCGCGTGAGTCGAACCTGCTCCATACGCCCCAGCAATTCGAGACGCTTGTTCATGTCTTGCTGTTCCAGTTTTGCACGGGAACGATCCGCATGAGTGCGCTGGCTGACCAGCTCCAGGAAACCCACCAGTCTTCCGAGTACAACAAAGGCGAATCGCAGGTCCTTGACCGGCCCGGCCACCAGCGACTTTCCAGCCAGCGGGACACCGCGAAACCGGAGTTTTTCCGGCTTCAGGGTCGCAGCAATGGACGCCAGACCCGACGTCACGCCACCGGCGATGGCGCCCGTCATAAAGGAAGCACCGCCTACACCAGCATCAAGCACCGCACCGGCAGCTGCGCCAGCCGAAGCAGACAGCACGATAATCTTCTGGCGATCAAGACCAAACAGATACCAGGCGTCCTGATCGAACAGGTCCGGGTAGTCTGCTTCGAGCACATCCACATCAGTCTGCAACCGGGTGTGAGCGAACAGGGCCTGTAGCTCTCGTTGCGCACGCGTTTCAAGTTCACGCAGACGTTGCTGGTACTCGCGCTTGAGCTGCTCCTGCATCAGGGGTTCAACCGCTTTGGCCGGCATTCGACGCTCATGGGTCGAGGACAGGATCGCCACCAGCCTTTCTGCCACCAGATGCGCCCCTTGCCACGCGAGCTGCTCTCGATACTGATCCATCCGGGCAAGGGTGTGCTCAATCGAATCCCGCCACGGCTCATGCAGTTCAGCAAAGGCAGACAGCACCGCCCGTTGCTTGCGTTCGTCGGCGGTCATGGGATCAAACACTCGCACTACCCCGAAGTACTGGGACAGCGCTGATTGCCATTGGGATACGTAGGCTTCGCCGCCGATGGGGTTGATCAACGCCATTCGGGGCTGGCCAGTCCACTGAAGAATGGTCATCTCGGCCTCGTATTCCGGCGAGTATGGCAACGAGCCGTCCACCACATAGATGATGCCCGCACCGCCAATGATCGGCTTCAGCAGTTCGACCTCATCATGAAATCGAGGCGGTTCTGCCGACTCGAATTCAGCAACGAACTGCCGCACGGATTCGATTCTCTCGGCGGCATTGCAGGCTCGATCCCCCAACCAGGACAGTACTTGCCTTGGACGCTGAAACCCCGGCGTATCCACCAGCTCGTAGCGGGTCTCCCCCATCAGGTTCAGATGAAACGACTGCGACCGGGTGGTCGTGCCTGAAATGGCCGAGATCTTGACGGCATCCTGACGCGTGAGCGTCGATACAATGCTGGACTTGCCGCGATTCGGGTGACCCACCACCGCAAACACAGGACGCGATGGGTTCATAATGCCTCCTCAATCACCAGCGGTAGCGTCACTTTCTCGGCGAAATAACGCCACGACAACAACTGTGCCTGCTCCCGCTCGCCCGCCATTCCGACAGTGCCAGAGCCTGTGAACGCAGCAGGAGCTTCCATCAGCACCAATTCGGTTTGCGGATTTCTGGCCTTAATTTGCTGCAGGCAGTCTTCAAGTTCGCCGGTCGGGGTTTGCCAAAATCCGACCATCATTCGAACCGGATTCGGCATCACAGCGGCATCCGATGCCAACCACTCGGCTTCAACTTGCCAATCATCCAGTCCCAGATTGCGTGCCAGCCCTCGGGACTCAGCGTCACCTGCAGACAGTCGCCATCCCAACAGGCTTGAGGTGCTTTCCGACACTCGGGCAGCAAGGTGTTCAATCCCGGCATCCGATTCCTCGACATCGAGCGCTTTTTGACTGACCTGCTGCAACTGACGATTAAGGAATACCTCAATGGTTCCAGACTGTTCAACGCTGTCTGTGAGGCGTTTTTTCAATTGACGTCGAAATAAAATCAGCAGCGCAACGCGGGGCATCAAGCCGTAGAACAACATGGAGGCAATCACAAACGGCCAAAGCTGGCTCGACTGATAGGACGTTCCCTCTCCTGCCAGACCGAGAGTGTCAAAGCGGGCAGCTTCCACCAGTTCTGGCGTCGGCGCGGGCAGCATCCAGCTCCATGGCGTCGCAATGACCGACAGAATCTGCGCCATGGATGCGCTGGACTGAATAAAGGTGGAAGACCAGACGAAGTTCAGCTCCTGAAACGTCGCAACCAGAAAGAACGTCAACAGAGCGAACACCATGAATACGCACGCCGCTCGTTGAAGCTGCCAGTTCAACCAGGGCCACATCAATCTCGGTGACTCAGTCAGCACATCCCGGTGTCGTTCCAGTTTTAGCAGTTTCAGCAACAAGCCAAACTTGCGGGTGACCGGCGCCGTCTCGGCTCGCCATAATTGAGTAGAAGTCACCAATGACATCAAAAGAGGCAGGAATGCGAACAAAAACAGCGGCAACCAGAGGTTAATCGGGGAACCCAGGCCAACCGCCAGCAACCCGGACATGGCAATCACACCCATGATCGCGGCGATCCAGAACACAATACTGCCATCTGGAGCCTGCAGCGATTTCGCCTGCTGTGAACGCCAAATCGCCAACCATTCGTTCAAGCTTTCAGGGCGTATATTCTCATCCAGCTCAAGAATCTGTTCAGTGTGGACAAAACGATGAAACGACAACCACTGAAACAAAGAGCTGGAAAGGGATCCTCTTCCATATAGAAAAAATGACGCCGCCGTTGGCGCTTTTAGATCAGACATTCAAGGTACTCGAATAAAAATAACTAACGCTGGGGTTGCTCACCGCAGAAAGGCATATCCCGTCGTACGACTGGGCCAGCCAAGGCCTTTATACCATCGGCGAGTAGAACCAGAACGCATAAATTAACCACCAACTATAAGGGAATGGACTAGTCATTCCAGACAGCAACCGGAGTCGCATAACGATCGATCCGGCGTGCCGGTTAATTTAGACCTCTAAATTTGTTACCCTGCCCGACTTTCGGCGTCCGCCATGGTCGCCATGATTCAGAACAACCCCGAAAAGATCGGCTTGTGCCCCACAACCGGTCACTGGCCTTGTTCGTCCAAGACTGAAGGAAATTTTACGTGAATCAAGCGATTAACATAAAAGACCTGACCGAGTTTGAAGCCAAGCCTTTCAAAGTCTATACCCATCGCCATCTCGACAAGATTGCGGTTCTGGAGCGCCTGACCGAAGAGCAGCGCTTTGAAACGAAAGTGGTCTCTTCAATTCTGCCATTTCGTGTTAACGACTACGTAATCGATGAGTTGATCGACTGGGACAAGGTACCCAATGATCCGATTTTCCAGCTCACGTTCCCTCAAAAAGAGATGCTGGCACCGGAAGCCTACGACCGCGTTGCCGACCTGATGCGCAACGACGCGCCCAAAGAAGAGCTGCAAGCTGCGATTGACGACATCCGCGCCGAGCTGAACCCGCATCCGGCTGGCCAGATGGATCTGAACGTACCCAGGCTGGACAACGAGCCACTGCCGGGCATGCAGCACAAGTACCGTGAAACCGTACTGTTCTTCCCAAGCCAGGGCCAGGTTTGTCATACCTACTGCTCATTCTGTTTCCGCTGGGCACAGTTCATTGGCGATGCCGAGCTGAAGTTCGCCGCCAAGGAAGCCTCCAAGCTGCACGAGTACCTGAAGGCACACACCGAGGTGACCGATCTGTTGATCACCGGCGGCGACCCGATGGTTATGAAGACCAAGAACCTGCAGCAGTACCTTGAGCCGCTGATGGAGCCGGAGTTTGATCACATTCAAACCATCCGCATCGGCACCAAGGCCCTGACCTTCTGGCCTTACCGTTTCGTGAATGATGCCGACAGCAAAGAGCTGCTGGAACTGCTGGAAGCACTGGTTCAAAAGGGCAAGCACGTGGCACTGATGGGCCACTACAACCACTGGAAGGAAATGGACACGCCAATCGCCCGCGAAGCGATTCGTCTGGTTCGTGCTACCGGCACCCAGATTCGCAGCCAGGGACCGCTGCTGGATCACATCAACAACGATGCGGATGACTGGGCTCGCATGTGGAAGGAACAGGTCAAACTGGGCATCATCCCTTACTACATGTTCGTCGAACGTGACACCGGCGCCAAACGTTACTTCGAAGTGCCGCTGGCACGTGCATGGGACGTCTACCGCAACGCCATGCAAAGCGTCTCCGGCCTGGGTCGTACCGCACGTGGGCCGTCCATGAGTGCTGATCCCGGCAAGGTTGAGATTCAGGGCGTGACCGAAATTCAGGGCGAAAAAGTGTTCGTTCTGCGCTTCATTCAGGGGCGTAACCCGGAATGGGTTCAACGTCCGTTCTTCGCCAAATACGACGAAGAAGCAACCTGGCTGAATCACCTGAAGCCAGCCTTCGGTGAAGAGAAATTCTTCTTCGAAGACGAATTTGAAGCGATGAAGCAGCAAGCACAGGGATAAGCCCTAACGGCAACTTCCCGGCCTGAAGCACCGGCCTAATCGCTGAAACGCCTGAAAAAGCCCGATCACCGCATCGGGCTTTTTCATTGGCAAACCTCAATCGCTTTCTGTCGCCAACACTTCCCGTTAGAATAGCGCCCTTTTTCCTGCCAGCAGTTCCATGCCCATGACCAACGCCCAAAACGAACGCAAACAACGCACCGAATTCAACAAGTTGCAGAAACGCCTGCGCCGTAACGTCGGCAAGGCGATTGAGGACTACAACATGATTGAAGAGGGCGACAAGGTGATGGTGTGCCTGTCCGGTGGCAAGGATTCCTACACCATGCTCGATATTCTGATGGGCCTGCAGAAAAGCGCGCCAATCTCGTTCGAACTGGTGGCAGTCAATATGGACCAGAAGCAACCGGGCTTCCCTGAGCATGTACTGCCCGAGTATCTGGAAAAGCTGGGTGTGCCTTTCCATATCGTTGAAAAAGACACCTACAGCGTGGTGAAGGAAATCGTGCCAGAAGGCAAAACCACCTGTGGCCTGTGCTCGCGCCTGCGCCGTGGCACTCTTTACGGCTTTGCCGAGTCCATCGGGGCCAACAAGATCGCACTCGGACATCACCGTGACGACATCATCGAAACCCTGTTTCTGAACATGTTCTACGGCGGCAAGCTCAAGGCCATGCCCCCAAAACTGCTGAGTGATGACAAGAAACACGTACTGATCCGTCCACTCTCCTACTGCAAGGAAAAGGACATTCAGGCGTTCGCCGACGCGAGGGAATTCCCGATCATTCCGTGCAACCTGTGTGGTTCACAGGAAAACATGCAACGTCAAAACATCAAAATGATGCTGGCCCAGTGGGAAAAAGAGCAGCCAGGCCGCAGCGAACATATCTTCTCCGCCATCGCCAACGTGGCGCCATCACAACTGGCTGACCGGGCGCTGTTTGATTTTGAAACCCTGCAAGAAAAGCAGGACAAAGGTCATCTGGCACCGAGACTGGATGTGGTGCAGTTGTTTGATCCGGTTGCATCATAGAGAGCAGTGTTCAGATAAACAGGCTGGAATCAGCCTTTTCGAGCAGCCAGTCTCTTGTAGACGGCATCCTTGTCACGTTTGCCGATGGCGAGAACGTAAACAACAATCTCGTCATCAATCACTTCATACACCAACCGGTATCCGGCGGTTCTCAGCTTGATCTTGTAAACAGCGTCATAACCGCTCAAACGTGATGCCGGAATGTGCGGATTCTCAAGACGCTCGGTCAGCTTCTTCTTGAACTGCTTCTGGATCGGTACCGCCAGTTTGTTCCATTCCCTGAGAGCCGCTGGCAGAAACTTTAACTTATAAGTCATCCAGACTGACTTCCACGGCGTCGGACAAATCAGCGCGTCGACTTTCTACCAGCTGCGATAATTCATAATCTTCGAGCATTTCCATCAATGCTTCGTATGTCTCTGCCGGAACCAGATAAGCCGCTGGCTTGTTGTGGTTGAGAATGGCAATGGCTTCCCCGTTTGCTTCATTCAGCAATGCGGTGGGATTCTTCTTTAGCTCTGAAATACTCGCGGAGCAGTCCGCTAACACAGGTCTCATCTCAGCATCCTGAAGCGTGAAATCAGTGCCAAATTTAGCGCTGAAAAAAGCGCCATGGCAACATGATTTTTAGGCCATTGCACAAATGATTCGAGAGATCACTCGCTGGCTGGCATTCCCATACAGCTGGCGTAATAGGTGGTGGTGCCTGCCCAGTCAGAGAAAATGCCAATCACGCCAACGTCCTGGGCCAGCACATGAATCAATTCCATCTGGTCGCCGTCGTTGTTGGTAATGTTTCCGATGGTCTGATAGTACCAGCCACCGCCACTGGTTAATGGCCCTGAGCGTTCGATGGTCCAGGTGATCAACTGCAGGCCTGCGGCCTTGGCGGCCCTGGCGTACTCGGAAGGGACGATTTTTTGGCTTCCTGCCTGGCTACTCTCTTCTTTCACCAGCATCCACAACGGTGGCGCAAGGATTTTCACGCCGTCGGCCACCAGCTGCTCCATGATCGGATTCCAGGTGTCAGCGTCAGTGTGATCGAAAGCCTTGTCTTCATAGCGATCATCGAGATACACCGCCTGCTGGCCGAAGGCCGGATTCTCGGCAATCCAGAATTTAACATCGGCCAGATTAAACGACTGCATCCAGACATCACTGGCTTCCACACCGGCATCCATGTATTCCTGCATCATCTTGCGGGCGTAATCCTGCTGACTGAAGCCGTCGAAAGGCATCTCGACGTTCGGCGTTTTCAGCTCCGGGGTCATTTTTACGCCCAGCTGCTTGAACAATTCGATGCTTTCCTTGTGCGTCATCAAAGTGCCGCGTGATGCGTACAAGTCGGTGCGCCAGCCAGGCGTGCCATCCAGGTATTCTGCCACTGTCGTGGCTCTGGGGTTGGCGGCATCCATTTTGCCTTTCAGGGTTTTGAATTCCGCCAGCGTGATATCACTGGTGCAGCATTGGGCGCTGGCTGGCGTATCTCCGTTAGCTGGAACGAACGGCTGAGTACACTGGCTGGCCAGTTCGGTTTCCAGAATATTGGTGGTGGTGTGCAGATCGCACTGGGAATGGCGACACACCAGCTCCTTGTCTTTGGTGAAGGCTACGTCGCATTCGAGAATCCCCGCGCCCATGCGCGCTCCGGCAACGTAGGCTTCGCGAGTGTGTTCCGGGAATTGCAACGGCGCGCCCCGGTGGGCAATCGAGAAATCGGTGCGATAAAAAGGGCCGTTTTGACAGGATTCTAGTTTGGCCTTGAGATCGCTGTCTTCCATATCATCGACCAGAAAAAATGGTCGTGGGCCAATCTGAATATTGTCCGGTTCAGGAGCATGCTGTACTTGGGAACAGGCACTGAGCAGAGCCAGCAGCGGAAGGATACGAATCAGGGGCATCATGGAAAAACGGGTCTCGGTAGATGTGTGCAAATCTGAACGATACTGGCACACCATCGTGACACAAACGGGACACGGTTGGGACATCGACGGCACAACGCGCCGCCGACGCCAGTCTGATCCGGTTATGGCTTCACCATGCGAACCAGGGTTTTGTCCTTGTCGATGAAATGATGCTTCAGCGCACCCGCCAGATGCAGCAGGATGGCCAGAATCATCAATTTGCCGCCCAGCCCGTGGATCACATGGCCGACCTGAGCCAAGGCACCGTTAAACGGGATGACTTCACCCGGATTGGACGGGTCTGGATTTTCGGGGAAAATACCCATTCCGAATACCGCCAGACCGTGACCACCAAAGGCCGACATCATGATGCCGGAAACTGGCATCAACAGGGTTCCGGCCAGCAACAGGTATTGCACAGCCTTGGCCAGTTTTTGTGCCGCCGGGCTGGCATCACCATCAGCCGCCGGGAAGCCCTGCATAAAACGCCAGACAATGCGCGGTACAACCAGCAGCAGCAACAAGGCTCCAATCGACTTGTGCAGGTCGTAAAATTCGTAGGCATGGGTTTCTTCCATATAGATGCCCAATGCCATCAAGCCGATAAACGTCAGCCCCACCAGCCAGTGCAGGCTGATGGTGACTGCGCCCAGAGAGTCATGCGTCCGGGTCATTCCTAGCTCTCCTTGCCGTCTTTCTTGCCATGCTTCATTCCATGACGAACCGGATGACCGGTCTTGCTACTCAGGGTCACGGTACGAACCAGGGAATCATCCACGGTGACGATATCCACCAGCCAGGTATCGTCCTCACCTTGCTTGACCTGCCCCACTTTCAGACGGTCGTTACCACGCTGGATCAAACGCGCGCTAACCAGGATCTTCGCTTCTTCAGCGGTCAGTTCCAGATCACGATCCGGATCCATTCTGCCCTTGTGAAAACCGTTCTTGCCACCGCGACGTTCGCAGCCCTGGCTGTACTCGCCAGAGTCATCAAAATGATGGCCGTGTTTACCAGCCATCACAGAACCGGCGCCCAACAGGGCAGTAGAAGCAATCAGAGCAGCGATCAGTGTTTTGCGGGAAGTCATGATGTCGTCCTCGTGTTGTGTGTCGATGGGGACTATTTAATGCCGCAAACGTGTCTCAACTTTGTCCGGTTTCTGGCACAAACCCGCTAATTTGCAGCAATCTGTTGCAACGGCGGGATTTGCCACACTTTGTAAAAACTCGCCGCTATCGCACACCCGACACGGCGCTATACTGGCCATGACATGATTGCAGGCGCCTGTGTATGACCCTTCCCGACCAACCCCACATTCTGATTGTTGACGACGAACGCGAGATTCGAGAACTGCTGGGACGCTTTCTGACCCAACACGGTTATCGCGTCAGCCTGGCGGCTGAAGGCAAGGAAATGGAGCGCACCCTTGCAGATGCCAGCATCGACCTGATCGTGCTCGACCTGATGATGCCGGGCGATGATGGCCTGATCCTGTGTCGCCGTCTGCGCGCGCACTCCAACATGCCGGTGATCATGCTGACCGCCATGGGCGACGATACCGACCGCATTATCGGTCTGGAAATGGGCGCCGACGACTATCTGCCCAAACCATTTAATCCGCGCGAGTTGCTGGCCCGGATCAAAGCTGTGCTGCGCAGAGCCAACAGCCTGCCCGACAAAAACAGCACTAGCGCAGCCGACTTGCTGTCATTCGATCGCTGGCAATTCAATACCGCCCGCCGTGAGCTGCTGGATGCCGAAGGCGTCACCATTTCATTGAGCACCGCCGAATTTGATCTGCTGATGGCCTTTGTTGAACATCCTCAACGCGTGCTGTCACGCGACCAGTTGCTGGATCTGGCCCGAGGCCGGGAATCCCAACTGTTCGACCGCTCCATCGACACGCTGGTCAGCCGCCTGCGTCGCAAGCTGGAACGCGATCCGAAAAAACCGGAACTGATCAAAACCGTCTGGGGTGGCGGCTACATGTTCACCGCAGACGTGAGTTCCGCCCCGGAATCTGGCGCTGCGAATGTCTGAATCAAAGTCAGGGCCGTTCAACGCCATCACCCGCCTGCTGCAGAGCTTCTGGCCCAGAACCCTGTTCGCCCGGCTGATTCTGCTGATGCTGGTGACGCTGGTGGCAGTGCAAAGCCTCAGTGTGGCTATTTATCTGCGCGATCGTCATGAACTGATCGACAGCGCCAGCGACCGTCATACGCGCCACCGTGTTGCTGCGCTGATCCGGCTGATGGATCAATCACGCCCCTATCAATACCGCACCATTCTCAAAGCCACCCGAAACGACGAAACCTCAGTCTCGATCACGCCCATGCCTCTGGTCGAACGGCCGGCAATGCATGGCCCGGCTGGCCATATGGAAATGCGCCTGATGCAACGCACTCAACGCCCGCTTGAGTTACCGGTGCATATCTCTCTGAAAGTGGTTGAAGAACGCTGTGAAGACGAAAGCGACGACGATCATCATCCATGGAAGCAGAGTTATCGCAACGATCGCAGTGGCTACGATGACAACCACCCATACGGCCAGTCCGGCCACGAAGGGCAATCTTTCTTCCAGCGCTTTTCCGACCGGGATGACGACCGCGACCATCGCAGCTACGACAAACACCGCAAGCCACGCATCATGAGCTGGTCGGTCACGGTGTCAGCACGCCTGAAAACCGGGGAATGGCTCAATATTCGGGTTGGTCGTCACGACAACGATCAGGTCTGGGACTGGCGCGCCGCACAAGGCTTGTTGCTGGTCGGCATTCTGGTGATTGGTCTGATGGTGTGGCTGGTCAAAAGCAACACCCGGCCACTGCGTCGACTGGCCGACACCGCCGAACAAATTGGTCGCGGTCAGGAACCGGAGCCACTGGCCGAACAAGGTGCCGAAGAAGTGCGAAGCACCATCCGTGCATTTAATACCATGCAGGAAAAGCAGCAGCGCTTTATCAAGGATCGCGTCCTCATGCTGGCTGCGATTTCCCACGATCTGAAAACCCCGCTGACCAAGCTGCGTCTGCAAAGCGAATTCATTACCGACCCGGAACTGCAACAGCAACAGCAACGCACTCTGAGCGATATGGAAGATATGCTGAACGCCACCATGGCATTCGCACGCGATGACGATCAGTCGGAGCCAAGCCGCGATGTCGAGCTCGTCAGCCTCACGCTCAGTGTCTGTGATGACTACATCGCCAACGGTGCCAATCTGACAACAAGTCTGCCGGAACGACTGGTGTACCACTGCCGCCCCACCGGCATCCGTCGCCTGTTCACCAACGTGGTCGACAATGCAGTGAAATACGCACCGTCTGCGCATATTGAACTGAAAGCCGAGAACGGCTGGATTGAGATCATCGTCACCGACACAGGCCCGGGCATTCCAGACGAACTTAAGGAACAGGTATTCCGCCCCTTTTTCCGGGTTGAGGCATCACGCAACCGTGAAACCGGCGGCATGGGGCTGGGCCTGAGTGTGGTACGCAGCACGGCACTGCTTCATGGCGGGGATGTGACGCTGGAGAACGTCACACCACAGGGGCTGAAAGTCACGGTCAGATTGCCGTGTGACGGAGGCTAAAAGTGAATCGGAGTCGGCTGTGAGCCACTACTCCGCCATCACGACGTAGAGAGCCAACCCCAGCATGACGCTCGTGATTGGCGCCCAAAGCCTTCTCTCTGCTTTCGATGGCGTAATCCAGTTTAAAAACGCACTTAACGCCTGCACGGGCACAACGGTATAAATCAGCCAGTTCGGTAACGCGGGAATCATCCCGGCTTCTGAGGCTATGCCCGCACCCATGGCGATCAACAAGAAAACAGAAACCCCGGCGGCGACTCGCCCGGCAACCGGCAATGCGCCCTCATTGGTACCACCTTGCGTCAAACGTCCCCAGGGTGCGCCCGCAATCAGACAAAACTGAAAAACAATCACGCCAGCGATAATGACCAGGTACAGGGTCGCTGCGGTTTGAATCATGGATATTCCCTCAACGATTTAAATCCGATCCCGAAAAACGGAATGTACATCACCAATAATCCGGGTTGTTAAATTCTTCAACGCACACCGGGCGATGACCAATAGCCGGAACAGGCTCCCCCGTTAAAGACTGCCCAAGCCAGCCTTCCGGCATCGAGAGTTCCAGAGGTGCCGGAATGGTGCTGGTTGAAAGAGGCTGAAAACCTGACCTGCTATAGAAAGCCGGGTCGCCGTAGGTCACAACCACGCTCACGCCCCGGTTCCTGAGTTCATCCAGCCCATCACCAATCAATGCCTGCCCAACACCCTTGCCCTGATGCCCGGTATTAATGGCGACGGGCGAGAGCATATAAACCGAGACAGGCTCGTCAACATCAAGACAGGTAAAGAAAATCGCACCGATAAGCACTTCGCCGTCAAAAGACCCAACGCCGATGATTTCCTGATTATCGATTCGAGCAGACAGCCTCGATACCAGATCACCAATCAACTTCCCTTCCTCCTCACCTTCAGAGGCGGTGAAGACAGAAGTGAATAGATTGACTATTTCTTTCCAACAACTTTTATCGAGTATTTTTTGAGCCATAACTTATCCGAAAAAATCGCTGTGTTTGATCTGTCGTCAGCGCACAGGAAATTTCCCATGCCTTTAATAGTTTGCTCTCCCCGACCACGCCAGTGCTGACGATTGCAGCGGCTTTACGGTGCTTTACGAAAGAAGACCGACGGCGCAACGTTAAAGCGATCTGAAAGTGATTGAATATGGTCACGAGTAAGATTCCGGGAGCCATTCAATATCATGGATACCTGACTCTTGCTACCAATGTTTTCCCGAAGATCTTCAGCCTTCAGGTTGTATTGATTCATCAGGGTTCTCAGAACGGCAACCCCATCATCCAGCTCGGCAATGCGCTGATTGAATTCAGCAAATGACTCAGCCTCGTATTCCCACTTCTCGATAGAGGCTGACAATATCTCTATCAACGGAAGGTATTTGTCATAGTCTTCGATCAATTCATCCATCAACTCCAGAGCCTGGTCGTACTCGGCTTCGTTGTTGATATGAGTGAGAAAGCTGGCTTCACTGAACAGGTTCACAGCCTTGATTTTGATGCTTGAGAAGTTCATTAATCGGTCTCCTTTGCATATCGTTTGCAAAGCTTGTCGTACTCGGCGTGAGGGACAATGTGCTTCACATCCATACGGTTGTCACGAAACTCGATAAAAGCGATGAGGCGAAGATTATTGCCGCCAATATCAATAACCCACCATTTATCCTTGTACTTGAAATTATCCAGGCTGGGGAACAGAGCCCGAAGCGCATCCGGGGAATCAAAGTCACCGTTCCTGAGCGACTTGTACAATGCGTCAATTGCAGCAGCATCGTTGGGATACTTCTTCGCGGCATCGTTGAATGGCTTGCGGGAAATTACGTCCACACCGCTCTCCAGAATCACAATATGTGAACTCAAGCACGTGCACGTGCGATTCACAATTTTTGAATCACGTATAACACAAAACCATGAACACCCTCTGAACAGCCCCGGAGTGAACCGTCGCCCTGTTGCTTTCGCTTATTGCATGATGATAGTTTCGTATTGATACCCATCAAAACCGACTTCATATCGCACATTAACTTTTTCATTTTTCACCGACACCAGTTCAATGATTGCGCCGTTTATTTTCAAAAGTACTTTAGATTGCTTTTTGGATGGATCAAGTAAATATACTGCTCCACTACCGTAGACAGCTGATGTTGAAAGTAACAACTTATTATTCGGTAACCAGGCAAATGACATAACATCGAATGCCCATTCCTGATTTTGCCAAAACCTGTTTCCCAAGTTGTATTCCTGGTGAAATGGCGCACCCATCTTATTAACAAAAACGGTAATATTGGTACCTAGAGCATCATCACAAAACACATGAATAGCAAAAATTCCATTTGGCTGCTCATGAATTCCTTGGGGACAAACTTTGGGATTAATTTGAGTGATTTCGGTCTCAGCCAATGCTTCCCCAGACAAAATCAGAATAATTGTTAATACGATATATTTAGTCACTTTTAAACATATCAATTCCTTAGAAAAAACCTCGACCATACTCTACATCCCTTTCTGGTTGCTTTCGTACAAAGTACCATTTCCAGCGAATTCTGAACGAGTTTACTCCGAAAATTCTCAGGAATTTTCAAAACAAGGCCATATTTCTGAGATTTTTATACAACTTAAACGCCTCAACAGCCAGGCTAGTAGAACAGACGATTGGTGTGTGCTTTACAAGCTTCGATAACGCAGTTTACCGCAGCTAAACTGTTTTTTGATTCCGTTGAATACGCGCTTCTCTTTGGAACAAATTTGCGATTACGGGTCGAGCTGGGTGCTTTGACCTCCCAAAGTGTCCGGTTTGGCTATCAGCCCCATTCAAGCAATCTATTCTTTTGTAAGAAATACTCGTCTCCTGCGACTGTCTCCGCCAGTGCGGAGCAATACGCTCTCTGCTCATGCCACTCTGGCTTCCAGGAACCCAACAGGTGATTCTTATGCGCTTTCTATCCGCCATCATTTTGATGTTTGCTACCAGCAGCAGCCTTGCGGGGTGGACGCTTGATCCTTCTCGCTCCGAGCTCAGTTTCGTGGCCACCAAGGACGCTCACGTTGCCGATAACCATTATTTCCTTGATTTCTCTGCCAGCGTAAACGACAAGGGAAAAGCCGAATTGATCATCAAGACCGCATCGGTTGAGACCAATATCGATATGCGTGACAAGCGCCTGCGGAGCATTCTGTTCAACGTCGATGAATTCCCGGAAGCCAGGGTCACGCTGATGGTTCGTACCGGGCTGGTGAAGCAGCGTCCGGCGGGCACGATGAAAGCGGCGGATGTTTCCGGGATGCTGGATCTGGTTGGGGTTCAGCAGCTAATTACCGGGCGTGTGACTATTTATCACCTGGCGGATGGCAGCATGGTGGTCGACAGCGCCGATACCGTTCTGGTGGATACCGAAGACTTCGGCTTGTTGCCTGCGATTAATCAGCTGAGAGAAATGGCGGGGCTGAACAGTATTTCGGTAAAGGTACCGGTGAGTTTCCGGTTGGTGTTTACGCGCGATCAGGAGTAGCGCGAGTTTCTCTGAATCAGACAGGAAACTTCGTGGTTTGAAACCAACAGGCAGCCCGTTTTTCCGTATGGGCTTTTCAACGGCTTCCCTGCCGTCGATTTGCCTGTTGGTTATAAGGGATGGCTGTTTTCAGCATCCCGAAGCGTCTTGCGAGTGATCAGGAAGACGCTTTTTCAGCTGGCTTGTCGTCGTCTTCCACCGGATCGGCAAAGATCAATTCATCCTTCGCGTCGTGTTTTCCCATCAGGCGCGGACGCTCGATCAGTACGTACAGCACCACACCGATGATGATGGCGTAGACAGTGGATTTCGGATCAGGCATCGCCAGCGTTACTGCAACGATACCGGCAACTCCACGCTCGGATGGGTTATTCAGTTGTTCCATACCCACCATGATGCAGATGTAAGCCGTCAGAACCAGCGTCAAAGACAGTGCAATTGGCAATACCGGCTTGAACATGCTCACCAACGGCAAGCAAAACAGCGCCAGAAGACCCGCCTGCCAGAAGGTACCACCACCCGAGTAGATGGAATCCATCGCCTTGCGGCCCATCGCATAGCGCTCACACACCGTCGCGTGAACGGCGGTAAACAGCGGGCCAGACAGGCCAGGCCAGGGAGCGAAGAAAGCGTGCAGCGCGTTACGGATAGCGGTCACAACGTGAACGCGGTCAACGTTGATTTCGATGCTTTCGTCCTTACGCACCTGGTCGACACGCTGTACCAGTGTTTTACCCACCAGAATGTCACCAAACGCAATCACGTAGGCGATCAGTGCTGTTGGAATGGCCAGCAGGAACATGTCGAGAGACGGAGCGCCGACGGCGAAGATCAGGTACTCAGACATCAGTGCAAAGTCTGGCTGGGTAATGCCCCACTGAATGTCTGGCAGCGGGTATTCACCCACAATCCAACCGATGATCATGGCCAGTGCCATACCCGGCACCATACCGAAGTTGGAGATGCGACGCGCCAGAGCAGAGCTTTCGATCACGTTCTTGAACGACAGAGAGAACAGGATGTAAGCCGCAACAACCGAACCGGCAATCAGAGAAATTGGCGTGCTGTCGATACGACCACCTGCTTTCAGCTCACCCATCAGAGCCGCGATGCCTGCACCGATGATGATGCCCGACTTCAGCGAGTTCGGAATCACATTCACCAGCTTGGAACCCCAGCCGGTCAGCCCCAGTATCAGGAAGATGAAAAACACCTCAATCTGCAGGGCAAACAACGCCTGAATCGCTTCTGGCCCAGGCTCGTATCCCCCCAGGAACAGCAGCACCACCGGAATCGCCGGTGTAATCCAGCCTGGCACCATGGGAACACCCAGGATGGCTGGCAGGATGTAACCCACACCAGCGACGAAAGTGAACGCCAGTGCCGCCTCGTAAGGCATGCCCAGGTATTTTTCCAGCAAGGGAATCATTGCCAGACCGACAACGAACATAACAAAACCCTGAACCATTTCAGGGTATTCCCAGCGGTAATGAACGAACGGCAGACGGATCTTGAACGGGCCTGCAGGCCAGTACGGATGCTCCTCACCTTCGCGACGTTGGATAGCCATAGCTTGTCTCACTCTGTGTATTTCTGGTTCAGGAAGGCACCCTAGAGGAACGGATACCACAAATCGAGACAGACACCCCTGACTTTAGTCGAAACACTAAACTAAGGTATAACCCCTATCTGGAACAAAATGACCCACAAAAACATTGATTTCAATCATGGAAATTACGGGATATCGGCTACTAATAAGCCCGTATGACGGAAATATTGATCGGTGAAATCGAGTAAAAACTCAGTAGCAAGCCACACCTTTTGCGATTGACAATGGGCATTGCACCAGAACTCGCAGGCAGAACCTGCCGTGGGGAAAACAGGCAGTGGAAATCGGCAAGGAAACAGGAACCAGCTGGCCAAACCCGTCCAGCTGACTCCTGCAGCAAGTGATCAGATGTCTCCGACACCGGAATAGCGAACACCGGACAAATGGGCCATGTCGCGATGCCAGGTGGCAAGGTCATCCTTGTTGAACTGACCGAGAGAATCGTGGCCGCAAGCACGCGCCATCACCTGCATCAGCTCGGTAGAAGCACGGAAGAAGTTATTCAGCTGGGCGGCGGATTTTTCGATATTCAGACGCTGGCGCAAGTCGGCTTTTTGGGTTGCTATCCCGGCTGGACAGTTGTTGGTATTACACATTCGGGCCGCCACGCAGCCAATCGACTGCATCGCGCTGTTGGAGATGGCGACACCGTCAGCCCCCAGAGCCAGCGCTTTGACGAAGTCCATCGGCACCCGCAATCCGCCGGTAATAATCAGTGTCACACGCCCGCTGGCTCCCTGTTGATCCAGATAGGCTCTGGCACGAGCCAATGCAGGAATTGTCGGAACACTGATGTGATCGCGGAACATTTCTGGCGCAGCCCCGGTACCGCCGCCACGGCCATCCAGAATGATGTAATCGGCACTGGCGTCCAAAGCAAACTGGATATCCCGTTCAATGTGGTTGGCGCTGAGTTTGAAACCGATCGGAATACCGCCACTGAGTTCGCGAACCCGATCGGCAAAGCGGTGAAAATCATCCGCTGTTTTCAAATCCGCAAAGGTCGGTGGCGAGATGGCCGGTTCTCCAGCAGGAATGCCACGCACCGCCGAGATTTTGCCAATGTTCTTGCTGCCCGGCAGGTGACCACCGGTGCCGGTTTTGGCGCCCTGTCCCCCCTTGAAGTGAAACGCCTGCACCTTGCTGAGCAAGGCCTCGTTGTATCCGAAACCGGCACTGGCCAGCTCATAGAAATAACGACTGTTGGCTTGCTGTTCCTCCGGCAACATGCCGCCTTCACCCGAGCAGATGCCTGTGCCGGCCAGCTCCGCCCCTTTCGCCATCGCCAGCTTGGCTTCTTCTGACAAGGCACCAAAACTCATGTCTGACACAAACAGCGGAATGTCCAGTTTCAGCGGTTTGTCGGCCTGTGGGCCAATGACCAGACCGGTATCGACCGCTGCGTCCTCCATCAGGGGCTTGGTCGCCATTTGAGCCACCATCAGCTGCAGGTCATCCCAGTGTGGCAGCAGATGACGCGGCACGCCCATCGACGTCATCGGGCCGTGATGCCCCAGTTTCGACAAGCCTTCACGAGCCAGTTGATGAATCAATTCGACGGTGGGTTCTTCTTCGGTTGCCGCAGCCACTGGCTTGGCCTGAGCACTGGCCGCCGGAGTGACGCCCGGCCCTTCCTGACCGACCTGATCAGCGCCAAACTGCTTGTGTGTGCCATCGCAAAACGGCAGGTTGTTGCTGTGCTTGCATTGGCACAAATACCCTTCTCCGGATTCTTCCGGGGTATACGCCATCGGCTTGAAGCCGGTTCCGGCATGGGCGCCATCGCAATAGGGCTGATTCCTTGATCGTCCACAACGGCAAAAATACAGCGTATCACCTGCAGACATTTCCACTTTGACGGGCTTGTTATCGGCAACAATCGGGTTATTCATCGTGATCTCTCCGGTGGCTCTCAATGGCTGACAATTCAGGATTAATCGAATACGTAAGGACAACCACCGTATTCGTTCACGGAAGGGGCCCAGCGGCGGACGTCATTGGCCCGACGCCAGCGACTGTGAAAGAACTCCATCAGACAAGGACCCTGGGCCAGCTGAATCAGCAGGGTGTCCCCCTCCCGGACCTTTTCATATTCCGGGTAGGTGGTGGATTTCCCCCAGGTCAGACCGCCGTTGGCATCGGCATATTGCTGCCAGAATGTCTCGATATCCACTCCGTCCTGCCATACAAGAGTTACCTTCTGACTGGATTCTCCGCTGTCTGTCCCGGCATTCACAACCGCAACGGAGAATAGGCCCAACAACATCAGGGTTATTATTTGTATCTTCATGGTGCCTCTGAGTGACGATGAATTATCCGACCGAAAGTATAGTCAACCGCCCAATGCACAATAAATGAATTATTTATTATCGAAGTGCCGCTATTCCCTTGTCTGTATTCAGGGGGAATAATCATCGTGATCATGACAGAGGAAAACCGGCTTTAGCGATATTTGGCCGCCGTAATAAACTCGCCGAATGTCTCACACCAGACAATCACGGTGTTGTATTGCGTCAGGTCGATGTCAGGATCGGTGGAAATCAGGAAGTTGGTGAAAGTCCTCACATCACCAATGTGTTGCATATGCGGTCTTGCCTTCAGAAACTGCTGTTCGGTCTCGACAAACTCCGGCGACAGATACAGGCGATAATCCGGCCCAGGTGCCAGAGAACCCAACAGCGACGCGTAACCGCGCCCCAGTGACACCGTCCCTTCCCCCCAGTGCAAGGCATCACTGCCTTCCAGTTCACGGACAAATTGCGCAGTAAACTCCGGTGCCACGGATACCTGCTGGACCTCCGCATCCGTCGGAGCAGGAGGCGCAATCAGAATCGGCAATAAATAGATACCGGCACCAAAACCAACAATAAATGTCACCAAATGGGTAACGGCCAGTAAAGAAAAGCGTTTAAGACTCATGGTATTTATTTTCCCGTGCCAATATCTATTGTTTTTCAAAACATAGCGGCCCAGGCGATGTTTGGCCAGCAATTCAAAGTCTTGTTGAAAAAGCACCTTTGAGAAATAAAAAACCCACGTAAATAACGTGGGTTTTGGCATTGGAACAGAACGTTCCCTGACCGATCTGGATGAAACCTACTTCACCGCTAACCCAAAGCGCTTCAGACGCGGATTGGTGCTGTAGTAGAAGTCGCGCAGCTTCTTGGGAACACCCGAGAAATCGGATTCGTCCAGCCTCATGATGGTGACGCCCTGGTCGCGCAGTGCTTGCAGGTTTTTGCGTTCATTCTCAGCGACTTTTTGCGCGCCCCAACGCGCGGCTTTACGGAACGCTTCAATGATTTTTTGCTGCTTCTCCGGGCTTAGTTTGACCCACCATTTTTCAGAAACAGTGAAAACCCCCGGAAATGCCATGTGGTTGGTCAGCAACAGGTGAGGTGCAGCTTCGTAGAGTTTGAGGCCTACCGCGGTGGCGAGATCGCAGTCAACGGCATCCAGTTCGCCCTTGTTCAGTTTCACCAGCGCATCCTGAATCTGCAGCGGCTGCGGGTCGATCCCCAATTGGCGATACCAGTTGTAGAACACATCGTTGGCGTAGGAACCAACACGCTTGCCTTTCAGTTCGGAAATTTGATCGATTCTGGTCGGTGACAGAATCTGTCGCATTCCAGAGAAGGTGTAGCCCAGGGCAACCAGATTGTGCGCTCCCAGCTCGGCCAGCATGGCTTTGGCGTCGTCGCCTGTCGCAGCGCCTTCCATTTGCTGAACTTTCGTAAACTGATACGGCACCAGCCAGCCGTTCAGCGACGGATCGAGCGTCGTCAGTCCGCCCGCTGCCACAATACCGATCTGGATCTGGCCTTTCTTCAACATCTCAATGATGTTGGCTTCACCACGCACCTTGGCCAACCGTGATTCCTTTACTTTCATGCCGGCGCCGGTCGACTCTTCGAGGTTGGTCTTGAATTGCGTCAACACCTGCGACCACAGGTGATTGGGCGGCGAGATGACCCCGTAACGAATCGTCTCGGCAGATACAACGGAGGACAGCAACAGTGCCATCAGGGCCGTCAGCAATGGGGTTTTCTGGGGGATTATTGTTTTTATCATTGTCGTGTGCGGTTCCAGTGCGTTGAGTTCCCGTTCAACTGAGCCATGCCAGACTTTCCCGGCCTGACATTGAAGTGGTTGGGTTGCCTCACCAAACGGTGAGTTGCCCGTCACTGGCTCGGGAAGTTAGCGGTCTGAAAACGACCCAAAACAACGCAGAGAGCGCACGGGCATAACTCACAAAGCATCCACCTGACCATTCAACCAAGGAATGGTACTTCTGGCTTTGTCTGGCCCTTCTTTAGCTGCTGGTACTTCTGTCACATGGTGCTTCCTGGCACCGGTTTTACGGCTACCCCTCGCCCTGTAGCGGCAAGCCGCCGGATTCCCTCAGTGCACCGGGACTCTGCCCCGTCATTTTCTTGAACGCCCGTCCGAACGCCGCTTCTGACTGATAGCCCAGATCCAGCGCGATGTGAAGAATGGAATCCTGCGATTGCCGTAGCCGGAATTGCGCCAGCGTCATGCGCCAACGAGTGAGATAGCTGAGTGGCGATTCCCCCAGCGTTTGCTTGAAGCTCTGTGAGAAGGCGGTTCGCGACATCGCCGCTATTTCCGCCAGTTCAGCGACGGTCCAGGGATGTCCGGGTTGTTCGTGAATGTGTGTCAGCGCCGCACCCAATCGCGGGTGTGGGTTACTACACTAAATAGTACTCTACACTGATATTTAGGACTGACCTCGGTTTTTTGTACTGAGAGGGGCAGGGATGGCAAAGCAAAGAATTCCACGAATCGAGGAATTTCCCAA
>PBNY01000072.1 GCA_002723385.1 Oceanospirillaceae bacterium
AAGATCAAGGTGCTCAAAAGAATGGCTTACGGATACCGGGACAACGACTACTTCTTTTTGAAAATCAAAGCGGCGTTTCCCGGTAAAGTGCGATGAACCTATTTTTAGCCAGGTCCATTCAGCTCAAGTGAGAGAAAGCGGTTATGTTGATGGATCATCTATCCATGCTGAACAGTGAGGCGTTAAATGTCGTCTCAAGCGCGACGTTTGAGCGTCTCTGATGGCAGTTCGCCATAGGCTTTTTTGTAGTCTGAAGAAAATCGACCAAGGTGGGTAAAAGAATATTCCAATGCCGCTTCGGTGACGTTGCGAATCGCCGGATTGTTTTTCAATTCCCGGTGAATAGCGGCTAATCGACGTTGCTTAATCAACAACTTAGGAGTCGTCGCCAAGCGATTAGCAAACAGTGAATACAAACGCCGAACACTCGTTCCTGCGACCATTGCTAGCTCTTCAACGGTTAGATTCTCACGAATGTTGGCCTCGATATGATCTAACACCCGCTTCATGAGGCGCTCTTCCTGGGTCGCTTTTGGGTGAGACACATCCGTTAAATTGCTTTGAAAGGTGTTGAGTAACTTACGTACCAAGAACTCACGATGAGTCTCAGACAGGCCAGCAAAGTTTAACTCAGACTCTTCAGAGGCTTCGTAAAATACGGATTCCACGCAGCTCAAAAAAGCCCTGGATTGACGCAGATCGACCGCTTTACGTTCAAATAAGACCCCAGATTTGGGCACACTGCCGATAAACTCAACGCAGGTATGGCGAATGATTTTTTCAGGAATTTTAACAATTAACTTTTCGCAATCGGCTGAATACGTCAAGTCTATTTTCTCACCCGGATTCATCATCAATGCTTGGCCAGGGTTTAATACCATTTCGGTATCAGAAAAGCGCCAATGACAATTGCCTCTCATGACAATTTGAAAATGATAAATGTCTTCTAAATCAGGACAAGAGACCCGCACCTGATTGCCATAAGCAATACGAGATAACGCCAATTCAGAAAAATCACACAAGGCCAAATGCGCACGGGCCACTTGTGGACCGAATAACTCGAGACGATGTCGCCCCACATGCTGATTGACATGATCGGACACTTCGTCAGGGGTGCTATTTTCAAACACTAAAGCATGATTGAGTACGCTGGATAACATGATCTATCTCATTATTTTTGTTATTAGAGCTACCATAGCGTAAATAAGATTGTTGGTCGATTCCTCCTCTATCGATGACCTGCATTATCCTGTTGCAATATTGGGATATGAAACATCCTAAAATAATCGTAACTCGCGTCCCATTCGGAATAAATGTGGCCCGCGAATTGAATAAAATAAAAAACCCCGGCGCTTGCGCGTCGGGGTTTTTTGTCTTGAGAAACGAGTCTTGATCCCAATCGGGCGCAAGTACCTTCCTACTTCAGATCTTCCAGGGTCTTTTCAGTCAGCAAACCGCGTTCTTTCGCCATGGTCATGGCGGTGTCGATGATCATATCTTCCTGACCACCGATCATTTTCTTGCGGCCCAGCTCAACCAGCACATCACGAGCCGGTACGCCAAAGCGTTCAGCGGCACGTTTGGCGTGCAGCAGGAAGGTGGAGTAAACGCCAGCGTAACCCAGAGTCAGGGAATCGCGGTCGATACGAACCGGTTTTTCCATCAGAGGTGTGATCACGTCTTCGGCCAGATCCATCAGCTGGAACAGGTCAGTGCCGGTGTTAGCGCCCATACGCTCGGCCACGGCGACGAACACTTCCAGTGGTGTATTACCCGCGCCCGCGCCCATGCCCGCAACGGAAGCATCGATGCGCGTGGCACCCGCTTCAACCGCAGCGATGGAGTTGGCAATGCCCATGCCCATGTTGTGATGGCCGTGGAAACCGATTTCGGTTTTGGCGTCCAGCGCATCACGCAGGGCTGAGATACGCTCGGTCACGTCTTCCGGCAGCATAAAGCCCGCAGAGTCAGTCACGTAAACCGTTTGAGCGCCGTAGGATTCCATCAGTTTGGCTTGCTGTACCAGACCTTTAGCGTCGTTCAGGTGAGACATCATCAGGAAGCCAGTGGTGTCCATGCCCAGTTCACGGGCACAGGCGATGTGCTGTGGCGAGGTATCCGCTTCGGTGCAGTGGGTCGCGACGTGAACAGAACGCGCACCTTCCTTGTAGGCACTTTTCAGTTCTTTCATGGTGCCCAGTCCCGGCAATAACAGCACGGAGACTTTAGCCTGTTTGACGGAATCAGCCACGGCTGCAATGTATTCTTCGTTGGAAGCCAACGCAAAACCGTGCTGCAGAGAGTTACCGCCCAGACCGGCACCGTGAGTACATTGCAGGTAAGGAATGCCCGCCGCGTCTAAACCTTTAGCGACCTTGACCATTTCTTCAACAGAGATTTGCTCACGTTTGGCGTGCATGCCATCACGCAGACACATGTCATGCAGGATGACGTTACGACCTTTCAGAGACTTGCTCATTGGGTTGGCTCCATTTCAGAGAGGTTGTATTCGCCCGCCAGAATTTTCTCAGCGAACATTTCAGCGGTGCGAGTGCCAGCGGCCGTCATAATGTCCAAGTTACCGGCGTAGGTCGGCAGGTAGTCGCCCAGGCCAGCCACTTCCATATACACAGCAACACGATGACCTTGCGGTACTTCGTCAAACACTGGGCCGTTAACCAAGCGATAACCCGGTACGTATTTCTGTACTTCCTTAATCATTTTCAGCACAGATTCGGTAATGGCATCTCGGTTCGGTTCACCATCGGTCAAACAGTAGATGGTGTTACGCATGATCATCGGAGGCTCAGCTGGGTTGATGATCGCTAGAGCCTTACCCTTCTTGGCACCACCCACTTTTTCGATGGCGTTGGAGGTGGTGAAAGTGAATTCATCCAGGTTAGCGCGAGTTCCTGCACCAATGGATTTGGACGACAGTGAAGCAATGATTTCGCCGTATTCCACTGGCTGTACACGGGCTACTGCGTTAACAATAGGAATGGTGGCCTGACCAGCACAGGAGATCATGTTGACGTTCATGACCTTCTTTTCGGCTTGATCGGCTAGGTTGACCGGCGGAACACACAACGGCCCAATGGCAGCTGGCGTGAGGTCAATCATCAACACGCCCAGCTCGGTCAGTTTGCGGCTGTTTTCTGCGTGAACGTAAGCCGAGGTTGCATCAAAAGCGATTTGAATTTCGTCTTCCAATACATGAGGCAACAAGCCATCAACACCTTCGTGGGTGGTTTTTAAGCCCATGTTTGCAGCGCGTTTTAGGCCTTCGGATTCTGGGTCAATCCCCACCATCCATACTGGCTCCAGCACTTCGCTACGTTGCACTTTGTAGATAAGATCCGTGCCGATGTTGCCCGATCCAATCAATGCACATTTGATTTTTTTCGTCATAACAAACCTCTCGCCAACGCGAATTATTCGACCGATTCTTCAAGTGCGGTGTTTTGGTCAGATGCTCGACCAGCCTTACCGGCAACGTAGAATCCATCTTTTTTATGTTCAGTAATGAGAATACGAACGGTGGATGGACTAACCCCCAGTCCCTCTGCGGCCGCAGCGGTAATCAGTTCTGCCGTTTTAGCCTTCATTTCTGTGGATCGGCCTTCCAGCAGGTGCATTTCTATAATCGGCATTCAACGTGCCCTCTTTTTGTTGTTCTCCGGCTGCATCGAATGAAGAACGATGACTCCGGGTGACGTCAGCCCGGACACGGCAACCATCGTTCTTACAACAGCCAATTGAATGGGTTATCGAGTTATTCGACAAAGGAGACTGAGACAGACCCCAGGTGCTGGAAGCGAGCAATCACGCTGTCGCCTGGCTCCACAGCCACGGCAGCGGTGATGCCGCCGCTCATGACGAAGCTTCCAGCAGGCAGGGTTTCGCCCAGCTTGTGCAGAATGTTTACCAGCATGGCCACCGCCTCAGCAGGGTGATCCATCACGGCGGCACCGGCACCCATCTCGACAATTTCGCCGTTCTTTTCCAGCACAGACCCGATGGTGCGCAGGATCAGTTCGTCGGCGTAACGGGGACGACCACCGCCTACAAAGCGCGCAGACGAGCCGTTATCGGCAATCACGCTCTGCAAATCGAAGCTGAATTTCTGGAAACGGGAATCGATGATTTCGATGGCAGGAAGAACGTAGTCGGTCGCAGCTAACACCTGTTTGGCAGTGCAGTTCGGCCCTTCCAGATCTTGGTTGGTCATGAAAGCGATTTCACACTCAACGCGAGGGTGAACCAGCTCAGAGACAGACACTTTAGCGCCTTCCGGCACGGCCATTTTGTCGGTCAGGAAACCAATAGAGGGCACGTCGACCCCCATTTGTTTCATTTTGGCTTTTGAGGTCAGACCGGCTTTCCAGCCCACCAGCTTGTGGCCTTGTTCGATGAAGCGCTTACGCAGTTCGTTCTGAACCACATAACCATCGTCCATGGTCATCTCTGGGTATTCTTCGGTCAGCTTGTAAATTGGACGTGCTTCTTTTTGCGCACCTTCCACACGCTCACATAAACGCACAATGTCATCACGAGTGAAGGTGGTTTCTAGTTTGCTCATGCGGCGTCCTCCTCTATGCCTGCTTCTTGCTGCGCACGTTCAACCGCTGTTTTTCCAGCGAATGTGACGCTACAGCTACCCAGATCACCGACCGTACAAGTCAGGGTGTCGCCATCAGTAACCGGCACGAGCTGGGATTGGGAACCGGACAGAATCACTTCACCGGCTTTAAACGGAATGCCTAACTCACCCAAGGTATTGGCCAACCAAGCAACCGCGTTGGCAGGAGATCCTTGCACAGCAGCGCCGGTTGAGGTGGACAGCAGTTCGCCGTTCTTTTCCAACACCATACCCGCTAGCGTCAGATCGATTTTTTTCGGATCACCTGTGGCTTCACCTAGCACGTAGACACCACAAGAGGCGTTGTCAGCAATGGTGTCTTGAATTTTGATTTTCCAATCATCGATACGAGAATCGACGATTTCAAAACAAGGGACGACATAGTCAGTCGCTCGAATTACGTCCATGGCCGTGATGCCAGGGCCAATCAAATCTTCTTTCAGAATGAAGGCCACTTCGGCTTCGGCTTTGGGTTGGATCAATTCATCCAGACTGATGGTGTCGCCTTCGGCGTAGATCATGTTGGAGGTGAGCTGACCAAAATCCGGCTGAAACACACCCAGAAAATCCTGCACAGGTTTGCTGGTGACGCCGATTTTCTTGCCGACAATCTTCTCTCCCGCATCCAATCGGCGTTGGATAAAACGCTCTTGAATGCGGTAAGCATCTTCAATTTCAATCTCTGGGTGTTGCTCAGTGAAAGGCACCAGAGTAGTCATTGAGGCAAACGCCTCATACAACTGGTCGCCCAGTTGCTCGATTAATTCACTCGATAAAGCCATGAGTTCACCCCTTACAGTTTGATGCAGACGTTGCGCAGTTCGGTGTAGAACTCCAGCGAGTGAACGCCGCCTTCACGACCGATGCCGGATTCTTTGTTACCGCCAAACGGGGTACGCAAATCACGCAGGAACCAGGAGTTCACCCAAGTGATGCCCACATCCACCGAGGCAGCCATGCGGTGAGCGCGGGTCAGATTGGTGGTCCAGATGGTGGTCGATAGGCCGTAGTCAGTGTCATTCGCCAGCGCGATGACTTCTTCTTCGGTGTCGAATGGACGGATATGGCAGCAAGGGCCGAAGATTTCTTCCTGCACCACTGAGGCGCTTTCTTCCAGGCCGGTCCAAATGGTTGGCTGTACCCAGTTACCTTCGGCCAGCTCTCCTTCCATGTCAGGAACACCGCCACCAGTTACGATGGTGGCGCCCTCATCAGCGGCTTTTTGGTAATAACTCAGTACTTTTTCTTGATGTTCACGGCTGATCAAAGGACCGTAGTTGTTACCCTTGATCTCAGGGCGACCGTATTGAACGCCTTCGGCTTTTTCTTTCAACGCAGCCACAAACTTGTCGAAAATTGGGCGCTCAACGTACACCCGTTCGGTGCCTAGGCAGACCTGTCCGGTATTCAGGAAAGCGGAGCGGAAGATGCCGTTCACCGCTTCGTCAAAGTCAGCATCAGCGAACACGATACCGGCGTTTTTGCCACCCATTTCAAAGGAGACGTCGCGAGTGCCTTCCGAGGCTGCTTTCATGATGGCGGAACCCGTGCGGGTTTCACCGGTGAAGGTAATGGCGTCTACCCCTTTATTGGTGGTGACAAACTCCCCGGCGGCGTTCGGACCAAAGCCATGAACAACGTTATACACCCCTTTAGGAATGCCCACCTTGTTCATGACTTCGCCTAACAAAGTGGCGGTCAGTGGGGTTTCTTCAGACGGCTTTAACACTACGGTGTTGCCGCAGGCCAGCGCTGGACCTACTTTCCAGGTCATCAGCAGGAAAGGCGCATTCCAAGGAGAAATGACCCCGATCACACCCTTTGGCTTACGAACTGAGTAGTTGAGAGCACCGCGACCGTCCGGGGTATCCATCATAAAGGACTCGGTCGGCACGTTTTTGATGACATCCGCGAACACTTTGAAGTTAGCGGCACCACGAGGAATAAACACATGCTTCATCACATGCTCAGGCTGGCCGGTATCGGCCATTTCTGCGGCAACAAAATCATCAAAACGACGGGTGATTTCGTCCGCAACCTCATACAGCAGTTCCAGACGTCTGGCTTGAGGCATACTGCCCCACTCGCCATTTAACGCCGCACGAGCGGCTTCCACTGCCTGATCGACATCTGACTGGGTCGACTCGGCAATGTTAGCGATGATTTTGTTATCAACAGGGGAACGCTTTTCAAAACGACGGCCATCGGATGACCGCTGAAAAGCACCATTTATAAAGTTGTCGACTTGGCGCATGTCTGGGAACTCTGTCAAGTGGTTATAGTTTTATTGTCCGCTGAAAGCAGCACTTGAGTTCAGATTAAGTCGATCACTAAATACCATCTAATACTATTTCTCAGACTTCGTAATACCTCACAGGTATGAATAGCACCCTCCTCGGCTGAATATTGGCGACTTTCTTCCATCAGCCACGCGAAACAAGCCAGTACAAATTCTGAAACAGTGCAATTCTGGCCGGACGAAATCCCGCTCATGCGCCTTATCCCGAGCCAATCCGGTCACTAACATGATCGGGTTAACCCGATTCTGGAAATACGACGGAGACTCATCACCATGAGCGCACTCAAGGCATCAGAAATTCAACACATACTGAATACCGCGTTGGCCAGCGCCGAAGAGCAACAACTGGCAGTGGCGATTGCCGTGGTCGATAGCGCCGGACACCTGAGCGGATTCATCCGCAGTGACGATGTCATTCTTGGCCCGGTGGATGTCTGTCAGCGCAAAGCCAGAACGGCAGTCCTGTTCAAATGCAGCAGCGCTCAGTTTGGTGAGGTGATCGAGAAAGAAAAACTGCTGGGTATGGAATTGAGCAATGGTGGTCTGGCTGCGTTCGGCGGCGGTTTGCCCATTGTCCGCGATGGTGACGTCATCGGCGCGATTGGCGTCTCTGGAGCAACCGCTGAGCAGGATGAAGACATCGCACGAGCCGCGATTGAGGGTATCTGAGAGCAAGCACTCGCAGGCACCGGATCACACCGCGCTTAACACTCGGCGTTCTGAGGGTAAATCATGCCACCGGCGTGAAGGGAACAGCAGTTGCCTTTACCGGATTGCTTGACGCGATACAGAGCGTGATCCGCAGTGCGAATCAGCTCTGAAAAGCGCGTGCCATCATCCGGAAAGCAGGAGACACCGATGCTGCAGTTGGTTGTCAGGCTCCGGTTTCGATACAGAATCGGCTCCTGTATCTGACAAAACAACTTGTCGGCCATCGACTGAATACTCGACACATCGCACTCTGTCATCGCCAATACCACGAACTCATCACCACCGAGACGCCCGACCAGATCCGCTTCCCGAAAGCACTTGCTCAGCCGTTCACCGACGGTTCTCAACACCTCGTCTCCGGCTTCGTGACCAAAGTTGTCGTTGATGTCCTTGAAGTCATCCAGATCGATAAAAAAGAACGCCAGCTCGTTGTGGTTGCGCCTGGCCAGCTCAATGTATTTTTCGGACTGCTGCTGAAAGAAAGCACGATTTAACAGTTTGGTCAGGCCATCGTAATGGGCCTGCTGGATCAGCTGTTCTTCGAGTTTCTTGATAGGGGTGATATCACGGCTGATGCCGAACAAGCCGACAATATTGCCGTTGTCATCCAGAATCGGGCGCTTGCTGGAACTGGCCCAGCAGAGCTTTCCATTCGGGTCGTAATAGGGTTCTTCGAGCGAGATCAGCTCCTGGCCATCGGTGATGACCGCGCGCTCCCTGGCGAAATACAACTCGGCGTGCTCACGGGGGAATATATCGAAATCGGTTTTACCAACCAGCTCCTTCCAGCTGTCATGACCGGTGATACGAGCAAAAGAACTACTGGTGTAGGTGAAGCGGTGCTCCGCATCCTTGAAGTAGATGTAATCGGATGTGTGTTCGAGAAAAAACAGAAAGTTCTTCTCTACTTCTTCAATTTCATCGATACGTCCCCCCCAGTCCTCTGAACTACCCAGTACCTTCATCTCCCTGCCTCCCTCTTACAGTCGGATACCACTGCGAATTGCTGCCGACGTTGATATTACTACCGGGTCAGTATGCCTCCAATGCCCTTGTACAAATATAGACACAATTTATACATATCAGATCAAGAAAAGGCCATTAACGACATTAAAGGCGAAGTGGCGTGATTTACAAAAGAAGGAAAAATCGTGCGGAGAAGCACTCGATAGAACAGGAAAACATATGAGGAAACATTCGGAGTGATAAGCACAGCGACAGCCAGACCGTCGCAGTGCTCAGAGCGTAAGCCAGACCTTAAACGAAGCGACCAGTAATGGTGCCCAGGCCCTGGTAACGTACGGCAAAGTTGTCACCTTTGTTTATCTGAACCGCTGCGGTAATACCGCCGGTCATAATGAAAGTACCGGCAGGAACCTCTTCACCGCGCTCTCCCATCATGTTGGCCAGCATGGCAACCGACGCCGCCGGATGACCCAGTACCGCCGCGCCCGCACCCGTGGCGACGACTTCACCGTTGATTTCCATCACTACGCCGAAGTTTTTCATGTCGATCTCTTCAGGGCGCACCATTTGTCCACCCGTGATGAAACGAGTGGAGCTGGAGTTATCCGCGATCACGCTCTTCAGATCGAATTTGAAGTCCTTGTAACGGGAGTCGATCACTTCAACCGCTGGCAGTACAAAGTCTGTCGCTGCCAAAGCATCCGCGATGGTCACGCCAGGGCCTTTCAGAGGCTTTTTGGTGACGAAGGCAATTTCTGCTTCGATTTTTGGGTGAATCAGTTCGTCGAACTTCACTTCGCCGCCATCAGGTACCGTGAAGTAGTCGGCCAGGAAGCCATAACACGGGTGTTCAACGCCCATCTGAGCCATTTTTGCCCAGCTGGTCAGACCCATTTTCATACCCACGATTTTGGTGCCACGGGCTTCTTTACGACGACGGATTTCCCACTGGATGTCGAACGCATCCTTGTAAGTCATGTCCGGGTAATCATCGGTGATTTTGGTTACTTCAAATGCCTTCAGTTCGGCGTTTTCCAGGTGTTCGGCCAGACCTTCGATCTGGTCTTTAGTCAGGTTGTTTGTCATGTTCTGTTCCAGATTGGTCGGGAATGAATCCCTCCCGCAAACCAGTGAGCCGCTGACTGTGCGAGAGGGGTTTCAATCTCGATGTTATTGATTGTTCGGGCGACCACAGCGGGTCGCCCCTACGGGGATCTCTTCATTCCACACGCCAGTGAACCGCTGACTGTGTGTGAGATTTCAATCCCGATGTGGTTTATTGTTCGGGTAACCACAGGGGTCGCCCCTACCCAGATCGTTGCAAATGCACGACCGTCTCGTAGGGGGCAGGCCCCGTCCTGCCCCGTTTGTAATCAGATTTTTCCTGCCGCCTTGGCCATGGTCAGCGCCAAATCTTCGATCATGTCTTCCTGACCACCCACGGTGCCGCGCTTGCCCAGTTCAACCAGGATGTCACGGGCAGATACGCCGTATTTCTTCTCGGCGCGCTGAGCGAACAGCAAGAAGGAGGAATACACACCGGCGTAACCCAGTGTCAGGGCATCACGGTCAACACGGATCGGCTGATCCATCATCGGAGTGATCAGGTCTTCGGCCACGTCCATGATTTTGTACAGGTCGATGCCGGTGTCGCAGCCCATGCGATTCAGCACGGCACACAGAACTTCCAGCGGTGTGTTACCAGCGCCAGCACCCAGGCCAGCTACCGAGCCATCGATGCGAGCACAGCCGGCTTCGATCGCCGCCAGCGAATTGGCAACACCCATGGCCATGTTGTGGTGGCCGTGGAAGCCCAGTTCGATCTCGGCTGGCAGAGCGTCACGCAGCGCACTGATCTTGGTGGTCACTTCGTCAGGCAGCATGTAACCGGCGGAGTCGGTGCAGTAGATGCAGTTAGCTCCGTAGCTGACCATCAGCTGAGCCTGTTCGACGATTTTTTCTGGAGAAGCCATGTGCGCCATCATCAGGAAGCCCACAGTGTCCATGTCCATTTCGCGTGCGATGGTGATGTGCTGCTGCGATACGTCGGCTTCGGTGCAGTGGGTGGCCACACGAATCGTGCTGACACCCAGTTCCTTCGCCATCTTCAGATGATCAACGGTACCGATTCCGGGCAGCAGCAAGGCAGAGACCTTGGCTTGCTTCATTTTGGGAATCACTGCGCCCAGGTACTCTTCATCGGTGTGAGCCGGGAAACCGTAGTTCACTGAAGAACCGCCCAGGCCATCGCCGTGGGTCACTTCGATCAGCGGCATACCCGCTTCGTCCATGGCGCAGGCGATACTGAGCATTTCATCCACACTGATTTGATGGCGCTTGGCGTGCATGCCATCACGCAGGGACATGTCATGAAGCTTTACGCTTTTGCCTTGCAAGTTCATATCAATACTCCCCTGTTATTCGCCACGAGCTGGCAGTTCAATGGTTCCGTTCACGACTTCTTCAGCGAACATTTCAGCGGTGCGCAGACCCGCAGCGGTCATGATGTCGAGGTTACCGGCGTACTTCGGCAAGAAGTCACCCAGACCTTCCACTTCCATAAATACGGATACGCGGTTGCCGTCGAACACAGGGCCGTTCACCAGACGGTAGCCAGGTACGTACTTCTGCACTTCGGCCACCATGGCGTGTACGGATTCGGTAATGGCATCACGGTCTGGCTCGCCTTCGGTCAGGCAGTGCACGGTGTCACGCATGATCAGTGGCGGCTCAGCCGGGTTGATGATGATGATTGCCTTGCCTTGTTTGGCGCCACCGACCTTTTCAACAGCACCCGCCGTGGTACGGGTGAATTCGTCGATGTTTTGACGAGTACCTGGGCCAACCGATTTGGACGACACGGTGGCGATGATTTCGCCGTATTCAACCGGCTGGACGCGCGATACCGCCGCAACCATTGGGATGGTCGCCTGACCACCACAGGTCACCATGTTGACGTTCATTTCGAGGTTCTTGGCGTGGGATTCCAGATTCACCGGTGGCACGCAGAATGGGCCGATGGCCGCAGGCGTCAGATCCACCATGATCACGCCCAGCTCATTCAGTTTGCGGCTGTTTTCAGCGTGAACGTAAGCAGACGTCGCATCGAACGCCACACGAATGTCGTCTTCGATCACGTGTTCGAGAATGCCATCAACGCCGGTCGCACAGGTTTTGATGCCCATGGCTGCAGCGCGTTTCAGACCTTCAGATTCCGGGTCGATACCGACCATCCATACCGGTTCTACCCACTCGGAGCGTTGCATTTTCATCAGCAAGTCGGTGCCAATGTTGCCTGGGCCGATAATGACGGCTTTGAGTTTCTTGCTCATATCAATCATCTCTCCATCAGAAGGTATGGATTACACGAAACGCACGGAGGCAGAACCGATGCCACCAATGCTGACGGACATAAAGTCACCGGCTTGTACTGGTTCCAGCGGAACCAGAGAACCGGACAAGATGACTTCACCCGCTTTGAGAGGAATGCCGAACTGGCCCAGAGTGTTGGCCAGCCAGGTCACACAGTTCACCGGGCTGCCCAGTGCCGCAGCACCTGCGCCGGTGCTGATGATGGAACCGTTCTTTTCCACCACCATGCCGCACGTCGCCAGGTCGACCTTGCGCGGGTCAACGGCGGTGTCACCGAGCACGAACAGGCCGCAGGAAGCGTTGTCAGCGACGGTGTCCTGAATCTTGATCTTCCAGTCTTCGATGCGGGAATCGACCACTTCAAAACAGGGAATGACGAAATCGGTGGCGGCCAGAATATCGGCGTTGGTCAGGCCTGGGCCGATGATGTCTTTCTTCATCACGAAAGCGATTTCGCCTTCGGCTTTCGGCTGGATCAGCTGCTCGGAAATCGGCATTTCCTGACCCTGGCTGTAGGCCATCTTGTCGGTCAGGAAGCCGAAATCCGGCTGATACACGCCCAGCATGTTCTGCACGGCTTTGGAGGTCACACCGATCTTTTTGCCAATGATGCGCTCACCGGCCTGCACGCGACGTTCGATCATGCGCAGGGAGATGTGGTAGGCGTCTTCGATGGTGATGTCATCAAAACGCTCGGTGAACGGCTTGATGGTGGTGCGGCTGACCATGGCTTCGTAAAGCTCATCACCGGCCTGGAGAATCTGATCCTGGTTCATGAGTGTGTACCCTTAGTAGTTATGAGTTGAGCTGATCGGCTTCACGCAGGAAGTCGGCAACCAGCCGGGTAAAACGTCCGCTGTGTTCAATCTGGGTCCAGTGGCCACAGCGACCAAATACATGCAGCTGGCTATTGAGAATCCAGTCAGCCAGCGTCAGGCTGTTTTGCAGAGGAATCACCTGATCTTCACGACCATGAATAATCAGGGTGTCATGGGGCAGCGCCCGAATCGCAGCTTCCGGACTTGCCAGCGCCTCTACCCAGCGCTGACGAGGTGCCGGGAACATGGCCGCAAAGGACTCCTGGAAACCGGGGCGGATGCTGGCTTTGTAACGCAGCTCCGCCAGTTCATCGGTGACCAGGTTGCGGTCGTAGGCAAACACGTCGAGCAGCTCTTTCATGGCTGCCAGCGAAGGCTCATAACCCCAGGCTTTTTCGAGCCCGTTGGTGATCGGGAATGACACCCCGACCGCGCCCATCAGTACGATGCGGCGCAGGCGTTGTGGATGACGACAGGCCATAGCCAGCGCCAGCGCACCGCCATAGGAATTGCCGACGATATCCGCCTGTTCAATACCCAGGGTATCAAGCAGACCAACCAGATGATCAACCCAGCGGTCGAGGCTGTAGGCGTTGTCAGACGGGCGTTCGGTATAACCAAAACCGAGCATGTCAGGTGCAATCACCCGCCGCTCTCTGGCCAGTACCGGAATCACCAGACGCCAGTTGGCCCAGGCCGTTACGCCCGGACCAGAGCCATGAATCAGCAGTAGAGGAAATCCTTCGCCCTGATCGTGGACGTTGGTAGCCACGCCATTTACATCAAGGGTACGGCCCAGTTCCGGATTGGAAGTCATGCTGGTCTCCATTGCCATGATTGCTTACAGCTTGACGCAGATGTTTTTCAGTTCTGTATAGAACTCCAGACCGTGCACACCGCCTTCACGGCCGATACCAGACTGCTTGGCACCACCAAACGCAGTACGCAGGTCACGCAGGAACCAGGAGTTCACCCACACCAGACCGGCTTCGATTTGCTCGGCAACTCGTACCGCACGAGAAGTGTTTTCAGTCCAGATCGCCGCCGCCAGGCCGTATTCAGTGTCGTTAGCCAGGGCGATGATTTCGTCTTCGTAATCAAACGGACGGATGTGGCAGCAAGGGCCGAAGATTTCTTCCTTGATCACGCGAGCGTCGTCAGACAGACCGGTCCAGATGGTCGGTTCGATCCAGGCACCGGCGTTGAGTACGTCATCGCCCATGTCCGGGATACCGCCGCCGATTTCCACCGTGGCGCCTTCTTCCTTGGCCAGGTTGTAGTAGTAGGCCACCTTGTCGCGGTGTTCGAGGCTGACCAATGGGCCGAAGTTGGCCTCGGCATCTTCCGGGCGCCCCAACTTCAACTTGGCCACTTCTTCTTTCATCCGCGCCAGGAACTGATCGTAGACGCCACGCTGAACGTACACACGCTCAGTGCCCAGGCAGACCTGGCCGCAGTTCACGAACGCGGAACGCATGGTGCCTTCAACGGCTTTTTCGATGTCGCAGTCGTCAAACACAATGCCAGGGTTCTTGCCGCCGCATTCCAGCGAGATGTTGCGCAGGCCACAGGCTGCGGCTTTCATAATGATTTCGCCGGTGCGGGTTTCACCGGTAAAGGTGATGGCATCGACGTCTTTGTGTTCGGTCAGGAAAGCGCCAGCGGAATCCGGGCCAAAGCCGTGAACCACGTTGAACACCCCTTCCGGTACGCCACATTCGTTCATCACCTCACCCAGCAAGGTGGTGGTGGCCGGGGTTTCTTCGGATGGCTTGACCACCACCGTGTTGCCACAGGCCAGTGCCGGGCCGACTTTCCAGGTCATCAGCAACAGCGGCAGGTTCCACGGAGAAATCACCGCAATCACACCTTTGGGGGTGCGCTGCCCCATGTTCATGGCGCCTTTGCCATCCGGGGTATCGAGGCGGAAGGCTTCGGTCGGGTGGTTAGCCAGAGTTTCAGAGAAGGCTTTGAAGTTTGCTGCGCCCCGTGGAATATCAATATGAGAGGCAATATGGCGGGGCTTGCCGGTGTCCAGACATTCAGCTGCCAGGAACTCCTCAAACCGGTCGTTGATACGATCCGCAACCTTGTTCAGGAGGTTGATACGCTGGGCCTGGGTCATTTTCTTCCAGGGGCCAGTCAGCGCTTTTTTCGCTGCTCCCACCGCCGCGTCGACTTCTTCACGGCCCGCTTCGTGAACCATACCGATCAGGCTGTTATCCACCGGACTGCGGTTTTCAAACTGCTTGCCGCTGCTTGAGACAACGTATTTACCGTTAATAAAATGCTTGAACTCTTTCATATTCGTTTCCTGTTAACGGACGCAATAAGGCCCAGTTGCGAAATATCGTGATATCGCAATAAAGATGGATGTGCTCGAGTAACCCCTCACTTATTATTTAAATAAGCGAGGCCATTTATAGTCATGTATAAAACGGATTCGAAAGATTGACGATATAAGGTGATTACATCGCTCTTTTCTTATTTTTCACAATTCCAGTATAGGCCGATCAAGATCCCATAAAAGTCTTAGGATTGAGATATGATCATCCCACTTATGGGATTCTGACCGGCATCCAGGTACCTGTACCGCTTGTCCACTCAATTAGCTGCTACACAGCCCTCAGATACGGCTGTTCCGCGCGGCGCTCAACCACAAAGTCAATGAATGCCCGGGTTTTCAGTGGCAGGTTTTCACGGTGCGGATAGATGATGTTGACCTGCCGTTCCTGGAGCTTCCATTCCGTCAGCAATGGCACCAGTTCACCACTTTCGAAACCTTGCCGCGCGATGTAGACCGGTATGCACGAAGCGCCAATGCCTTGTCTGACGGCATCCACCGCGAACTGAATTTCATCGGTACGCAGATAGGGTTTCGGCACCACGGTTTCCGAGTCACCAGTTTCGTTCTGAAAGCGCCAGACCGGACTGCGCTTCAAAACCACCAGTGGCAGTTCACCCAGGTCTGATGGTGTTTCTGGCATCGTGTGTTGTTCTATAAAATCGGGCGATGCACACAATACGCTGCCGGATCGAAATAAAGGCCGGGATACCCAGTCATTTAATGTCACCTCACCCAGCCGAAATGCAATATCAATACTGTTTTTCACGAGATCGACGTTTTCATTGGTTAAAAACGTTTCAACGGTAATACGCGGGTTTTGCTGCATAAAATCAAATACCCACTGCTTAACGTAATAATGGCCAAGACTGACCGGCGCGGTGATTTTGATATCGCCAGAGAGGGAAGACAGCTCGCTGTTGACATCTTCCAATCGGGATTCCAGATCGGTCACGGTGCCAGAAACACTCTGATAGAACCGCTGTCCGGATTCGGTCAGACCAAACTTCTTGGCGCTGCGATGAATCAGCTTGTAGCCCAGATCTTTTTCAAACGCCTGAATCCGACGGCTCAACGTCGATGTCGGCACATTGAGGTAGTTTGAAGCGGCAACGATGCTGCCTTTCTCAACCACCTTGACGAAAAAATACAGATCCTGATAGTTCATAGCCGTGTCCTGGACAAATTAAACCACGATTGGGATTTCATAATCCCATACCACCCGCTCGCTTCCCATGGCTTAACGGGCGGTTTTTTCTCTAAGCTGTTGGCAACCTTTTGCCAACCGGAGTTTCTTCCATGTCACAGAACGCTGAGATTCCTTCCCAGACTAACGACCATTCAGACACAGCGGTGACGGTAGTCGTCTCACGCCGGGTGATCCCGGGCAAGGAAGCCGAATTCGAGCAGCTCAGTACCGCCATGACCGAAGCTGCAACGGGCTTTACGGGCTATCTGGGCGCCACCATGTTCCGGCCTGTGACCAGGGATGACCCGGAATACCGGATCATCTTCAAGTTTGCCTCCGAAGATCATCTCAAACAGTGGGAACAGTCTGAGGTCAGGATTTCACGCCTCGGTGATATCGAAAACCTGCTGGCATCGCCAACCAAACGCGAAGTGTCTTACGGCATTGCCCACTGGTTTGATCTTCCATCACAACCTGCGACCAGCCATCCGACACCGCCGCCCAAGTACAAGATGACGCTGGTGAGCTGGATGGCGCTTTACCCTATTGTCACCGTCATTTTCTGGCTGTTCGGTGAACAACTGGCCACCCTTCCTCTGATGCTGCGCACCTTGCTGGTGACAGCGGTAGTGATGGTGTTGATGTCGTACGTGGCCATGCCACGGATGACGCGCTGGTTCAGACGCTGGTTGTTCAACGCCTGAAACAAGCCCCACACGGTTCAATCCGGCTCCCACGCTCCTGCGTGGTAGCCCCACACCTTCAAATTTGCATTCCCACGCGGGAGCGTGGAACGAGGCACGCCGGAGCATTTCTGGCTCCCACGCTCCTGCGTGGGAGCCTCATACCTTCAAATCCGCATTCCCACGCGGGAGAGGCTGTGAAAGTATTCTCCGATCAACAACTGACGCGCTGATCATTTGGGATTGGCCGATAACATCGGCCAATCCAGAACAATAAATACAAAATGAGTTCTGTCAGATACTCACAGAACCTCAGG